>CALDIG010000091.1 GCA_937904375.1 uncultured Prevotellaceae bacterium | reverse complement strand
CGTCGCGACGGATAGCGTTGTAGATGTCGGGCTCGCTCTCCTTGTCGAGGTTGATAACCTTGGCATAGCAGCCACCCTCGAAGTTGAACACGCCCTCATCGTCCCAACCGTGCTCGTCGTCACCGATGAGTTTGCGCTTAGGATCGGTAGAGAGTGTAGTCTTGCCGGTGCCGCTGAGGCCGAAGAAGATGGCGGTGTTCTCGCCGTTCATGTCGGTGTTGGCAGAGCAGTGCATAGCGGCGATGCCCTTCAGTGGCAGGTAGTAGTTCATCATCGAGAAGAGGCCTTTCTTCATCTCGCCACCATACCAGGTGTTGAGGATAACCTGCTCCTTGCTCGACACGTTGAACACAACTGCTGTCTCGCTGTTGAGGCCGAGCTCCTTGTAGTTCTCAACCTTTGCCTTGCTGGCGGTGTAAACGATGAAGTCGGGCTCCTGGTCAAACTCCTCCTCGTTTTGAGGACGGATAAACATATTGGTCACGAAATGGGCTTGCCAAGCAACCTCCATGATGAAGCGCACTTTCATGCGGGTGTCCTTGTGGGTGCCGCAGAAACCGTCAACCACAAACAGGCGCTTGCCGCTGAGCTGTTTTTGAGCGAGCTTTTTCACTGCAGCCCAAGTCTCAAGGCTGGCGGGGTGGTTGTCGTTAGGATATTCGGGAGTGGTCCACCACACGGTGTCCTTGCTGTTCTCGTCCATCACGATGAACTTGTCCTTAGGCGAGCGGCCGGTGTAGATGCCGGTCATCACGTTGATGGCGCCAAGCTCGGTCTCCTGGCCCACGTCAAAGCCTTCAAGACCGTCTTTGGTCTCCTCATTGAACAATACCTCATAAGTGGGGTTGTAAAGCACCTCCTGAACATCGTTGATGCCATACTTCGCTAATACTGACTTATCAAATTTTGCCATAGCTGTAATTGTTTTTGATGTATTTTTGATTTAAAAATTTTCCTATGGAATAAACCTCATATTTAGAACGCAAAATTAGTCATTTATTTTATATCTGCTAAATAATTGAGGAATAATTTCCATATTATTTGCATTTTGAACCAATGCGAAACGCAACGCATGATGCGCAATGCGAAATTGCATTTAATGCCAGTAGGGTCGTCAACAGCTTAAAATAACTTATGGTTCTGATTAATTGATGTTTCTAAAGTAAAAAATGAGTTTGTGAAACGAACTGTTTGCTTTAAATAAATGTTTGTAATTTAAGTTGTTATTCTGTCCTTTGCCCTAATTTAATGCCTGCTATACTCTGCTAAATCTCACTTTTTTTGCTACTTTTAGCAGACTTTAGAAAAAAGAAGGCGGGCAGTATCTTCTTCAGATAATGTCCGCTGCTTCTTCCGAGCTCTATAAATCCTGTACCAGAGTCATTAGTCCGGCAACATGATAAAGATACAAGCACTCCGTGTGATGGCGGTGCTTGACAACTCTCCGCCGTCAAGTCCTGCCATAGATAAAAATATGGCCTATTGGTCATTTTGCAGGATAAGAAGTGCCTGAAGAGCCGATTCACACTG
>CALDIG010000090.1 GCA_937904375.1 uncultured Prevotellaceae bacterium | reverse complement strand
GCAAATATAACCTCACGCTCCACTAATCGTTGAGCTAATTGGTTGTGCTTTTCCTTATTCTCGGTCAATATACGCTTGGCACGCTCATATTGCTCGTTAATCAGCCGTTTCACCTCTTCGTCAATCAGTTCGGCAGTATGTTCGCTGTATGGCTTGTTGAAACCAAACTCGTCACCGGCATTATAGTAGCACAGGTTGGGCAACTTGTCGCTCATGCCCATGTAGGCAGTCATACCGTATGCCTGCTTGGTCACACGCTCCAGGTCATTCATCGCCCCTGACGAGATTCTGCCAATGAACAGGTCTTCCGCAGCGCGTCCACCCAGTGTGGCGCACATCTCGTCAAGCATCTGCTCCTTGGTGGTAATCTGTCTCTCCTCAGGCAAGTACCAAGCAGCACCCAATGCCCTGCCACGAGGCACGATTGTCACCTTTATCAGTGGGTTGGCATATTCCAACAGCCATGAAATAGCTGCATGACCTGCCTCATGAATGGCAATAGAGCGGCGTTCTTCTTCCGTAGTGATTTTGTTCTTCTTCTCCAAACCGCCGATGATACGGTCAACAGCATCGAGGAAGTCCTGCTTGCTTACAGCCTTCTTCCCATGGCGTGCCGCAATCAATGCCGCTTCGTTGCACACGTTGGCAATGTCGGCACCTGAGAAACCTGGTGTCTGGCGAGCCAGCAAGTCGATATCCAATGTCTCATCCACCTTGATAGGGCGCAGGTGGACACCAAATATCTCCTTGCGCTCATTCAGGTCGGGCAAATCTACGTGAATCTGACGGTCGAAGCGTCCGGCACGCAGCAAGGCCTGGTCGAGCACATCCACACGGTTGGTGGCAGCCAGAATAATGATGCCGCTGTTCGTGCCAAAACCGTCCATCTCGGTAAGTAACTGGTTCAAGGTACTCTCGCGCTCGTCGTTTCCACCGAAGGCAACTTTGCTCGAACGGGCACGACCTACGGCATCAATCTCATCGATAAAAACGATGCAAGGTGTCTTCTCCTTTGCCTGTCGGAACAAGTCGCGCACTCGTGAGGCGCCAACACCCACGAACATCTCCACGAAATCGGAGCCAGACAAAGAGAAGAATGGCACATCGGCCTCTCCCGCCACAGCTTTGGCGAGCAACGTCTTGCCAGTGCCTGGAGGCCCTACGAGCAACGCACCCTTAGGAATCTTTCCGCCGAGGTTGGTGTATCGCTTGGGTTGTTTTAGGAAATCGACAATCTCGGCGACCTCGGTCTTTGCTTCGGCAAGACCTGCCACATCCTTGAATGTGACACGGTTCTTGTTGTTCTTGTCAAAGAGTTTAGCCTTCGACTTACCCACGTTGAAGATGCCGCCTCCGGCTGCGCCTCCCATGCGTCGTGACATGAAGATCCAAAACAAGATGAGCAACAGAATGGGCCCGAACCCCCAAATCCAGTAGGAATAGTCGCTGGCAGTCTCATATTTGCAAGTGCCATTAAAAACATGACCACCACGGAGGGCAGTCATGTATTCCTCAAACTGCTCGGTGCTGGGGATATTAAAAGCCAGGTATGGCTTAGACTTCCCGGACGCTTTAGGGTCGTTTTGAAGACCATATTCCTTTGCCACGGAGTCGCTGACGAAGGCTCGCGCCTCGTTTTTGTTGCTATAAACGAGTATGCTATCGACTTGCCCTTTCTCGGCAAGGTCTTGAAATTCTGTCCAATTGATGAGGCGGTTTGGGGAATAGTCGTTGAAAAAATACATACCCAGAATGATGGCTATGATGACGACATAAAGCCACATTATGTTGAAACCGCTCTTCTTGTTCTGGGATGTGTTACCGCCTGATTTGTTATTGCCAAAGATGTTGTTAGCCATTTAACGTGGAAACTAAAAAAATAAATTAATCGAGATTAGGGACGCGCCTCACGTCGGCATCGGCCCAGAGTTCCTCGAGGTTGTAACGCTCACGCTCCTCGGGAAGAAATATATGTGCAAAAACCGTGCCATAATCTATCACGATCCACTGCGAGTTTTGATAACCGTCATAATTATAGGGTTTTTGACCGGTTTTTTCTTGTACATACTCCCTGACACTGTCGGCAATAGCTTCTACCTGAATCTTGGTATTGCCAGTGCCTATAATAAATCCGGTTGTGGTGGCATACTCAAGTTTCGTTAGGTCGATGTGCACGATGTCGCGGCCTTTCTTCTCTTGCATTCCCTCGATGATGCGTTCTATAAGTTCAGATGTTTCTGTCATTTTAAGATGTTTATAACTATTTCTTGCACAAAGGTAGAACATTTATTATTCATAGCAAAAAAAAATGAAGCATGTTTTGAATTTTTTTGTTATATTGAATAGTTCCTTGTTTTTGGAAGAAAACCGCCAGCAACGTGATGGTGGCTGGCGGTTGTTGGTGGGACTAATGTCTTGCCGTTAGAATGGCAGGTCATCTTCTTGTGTCTGCTCAAAATTGACATCAGCAGCCGGTGCAGGAGCCGGTGCAGGGGGAGCGTCGTTAACAGGGGCAGCGGCAGTAGCAGCGGCATTCTCGTCAATCTTCTCGGCTTTCCAGCCGCGGATGTCGGTGTAGTATCTTCCCTGATACTCACGGCACTCGATGTCGAAACTTAAGGTTATCATGTCACCCACGTTCAGCGGGAACTGGTCGGCGCGGTCTCCAAAGAAATCGAAATAAATTTTGCGTGGGAAACTGTCAAGAGTCTCTAGGAGGTAGTTCTGTTTCTTCCAGGGGTTTCCGGCCTTTGATGTGCCACTTTGCAGGTCAAACTTCTGTATGATTTTGCCTTTTACTTCCATTTTATTTGTGTTTTTGTAATGTTATTGTTATTTCTGAAAAGTTGTGCAAAGGTAGTGAATCATTTTGTTTAATGAAAATATTGATGAGGGAATTTATCAACAATTTTTAAATTTGTGACAAACGAATAATCGAAGACTCGAATAATCGAGCATTCGTACAATCGAGCATTCGAACAATCGAATAATCGAGTAAACGAATATCCTGGTTGACGAGGCAATAGAAATAAATGAAAACCAGCCTTGCGGTGTGTAACTGCAAGGCTGGTAGTAGTGGACAGAGAAATGAGTCGTGGCTTTTATTGGTTGCCGAGAATGATGTTGTAGATGAAAGTAACATCTCCTGTTGTGATACTGCCGTCACCGTCCTGGTCGCCATTGACAACGCCTGTGTAGTCGTTGTTAAGCATTATATTGTAAAGTAATGTAACGTCGGTGGCAGTAACATTTCCGTCGCCGTTCACATCGCCGGCTATGGCCGTTGATGCTGGCATGTCGTCAACCGAGGCGGTCTGCACGGCGGTGCGGTCGTAGTGTACATACTTGATGTTACCAAACAAGATGTCGCCGTCCCAAGCTTGAACTGGCAGCAGCTCGTCGTTCTCGTCATACTCCTCGTCGGTATTGTAGTGACGCAGGTAGAACGAGTCGTAGCACCACTGCTGGCTTGCGCCAACCTCGTCGCCATCACCTGTGAAGTGCACGAATGGTTCATTATAGATGTCGAAAGCCATCGTCTTCCATCCGCGGTAGTCCATTACTACATGCTCGTTCTGGATGAGTCCTGATGCACCTGTGCCTTTGAGGCGCACCATGTGGCAAACCTGGTTATTTGAGCCATCGGCAAAGAACTCACATTGCAGCACAGCGTCGTAGCTGTCGGTGAGGTAGTTGTTCTGGCTGTAGCTGCGGTACTCGCGTATCTGCCAGGGACCGTCGCAGTCCTGGTTGAACTCGTAGTGGAGCAGGTAGGACTTTGTGAGGTCGGTGCGTGGCACGGTGTTGGTGAGGGTGATATAATTAGAGTTTTCTTCAGCCACACCATCCTTCGAGGTGGTGTGTGTTGTAGACCCCGAGCCATCAGGACTCCACCAGTGGTTCAATACCGAGCCGTCCTCAATCATAGTGTAGTCGAGCACTGGGCGGTACTCTGTCATGAAACGGATGTACTGTGTTATGTTGCTGGTGTTGCCCGAGAGGTCGGTGAAGGTGCCGTTAATCTTGACGCGGTAGGTCTTGTCGAGCTTGAGGTCGGCGTTGGGATAGAAATGGATTACCGAAGCGTCGCGCACTACCATGTGTGTGATTACGCCTTCCACCATCTCACCGTCGGCACACTGGAGAGTAATCACCTCGGTGGCGTCATCGTCGTTCCAGGCGAGTTCCTCATTGAACTCAACACGGATAGCGGGGCGAAGAGTGTAGAGCATGGTCTCGCCCTCAACAGGAGTGCTATTGGCGATGTAAGGAGCCTCAACGTCGGCAGGCACGGTCATGAAGTTGAACACGTAGTTGCCGCCTTCCTCGCCGTCGCCGTCACCGTCGAGCAGCTGGTTGGTCTGTGAGTTGCGTGCGATGCTGCCGTCGATGGTGATAGTGTAGCTCATGTCGTCAAGCAGCTGGTTGAGGACGATGCGCAGGGTGTAGTCATTATCCCACGAGAGGGTGACATTGCCATTGTGGTTGATTGAGAACGCTTGTTCAACACTTTCTTGGTTCATCTTGCGTGAGAATGTGAGCACCATGTCGTTGAGAATCTTCACGGCATCGGGGTTGCTGATGTTGTTAGAAGATACTACGGCAGGAGCATTTGATGTAAGCTCAACATTTGCCCAAGTCACGTTGTCGCCAGCGAGACCTTGAGTGTCGTAGTTCAGTGTCACGGTGCGGGTGGCGTTGGTGTAGCCGGGGCAGGTGTAGGTGATTTCGTAAGTCTCACCGGGTGTCAATCCCTCAAAGAGGAAGAATCCGTTGTGAACCAAGTCTTTACTGTTTACGTAGTTGTGGAACAGCGACTCGTAGCTGTCGGTGACGATGGTCTGTCCGTTGCAGGTCACGCTCACGTTGTCGATGGGCTGTCCGTTTTCGCTGTTTTTCACCACGCCAGCGAGCATAACCTTCTCGGGACGGTCAAGACCGCGATACTCCATGATGGAGCGGAAGGTGCCGAATGCCTCCAGGCGCTTGTAACTCTCGTTGATATTGAGAGCCTGCTGCATGGGCAGGGTGTGGAAACCGCCCTCGCTGAGCAGTGACGCCATGTTGGTTCGGCGGTTCACTGAGAGGTAGGGATACTGGTTAGTGTGGGTTTGTGGCGTCGGGTCATACCAGCAACGGTCGTACCAGTTGCCACGAGTAGTGGTCTCATACATCACGCTGGTGAGGTTTGGGGTGAGGATTTCGCCATAGGCCTTGCCGCCGTGAGGTGTCTTCTCAATCTCCACGCCGTTTTTGCGCCATCCGCCAAAGAGCATCAGCGTGCTATTGGTGTTGGCACCAGCATCGCTGTGGATGGAGTAGAAGAAGTCGGCACCCCAGGCGTTTGCCATGTCGGAGCGCTCCTCGAGGCTCACCTCGGTGTTGTCGTCCTCACGGGTCATTTGAATGTTGCTGGTTGTGGCAGTGGTGTATTCCATGAGGTATTCACGGGTGGCGAGTCCCACGCGCAGCACCTTCTGTGCCTCGGTGTAGCCATACATGCCCATGTTCTCGGTCTTGCTGTGACCTGGGTCTATCCATAGCTTGAAGTCGCCCCAGTCGGCCTTCTCTTGGCCTTGTGCGTTAACAACTGGTGTTGTTGCGAAGCAGCCAATAGCAGCTACTATCGCTAGTGTCATTAAATTTTTCATAGCTGCTATCAATAATTGAGGTTAATAATGTAGATTGCACCATCGGTGTCGTTGTCGAAGGCAAGTTTGGTGCCGTCGGGCGACACGGCGATAGTCACGGGAATAACATCGCTGTTAGGGGTGATGTTGAATGTGTTGCCGTTGTCAATGTTCACGCAGTAGATGTCGCTGCCTATGAAACGGTGGCCATCATCGGCGATGAGCGTCATCATCAGGTTATGGCTGTCGGGCAGCCAAGAGGCGTGAGAACCTTTGCCGAGGCTAACGAGTTCTGTTCCGTCGGCATTGCATACAAAGAGGCCTTTGGTCACGATTTGGAACGCGATTTTGGTGCCGTCGGGCGAGAGGGCGGGGTTGATAACCCAGTTGCCGGCATAGTCGCTTAAGCCAGCGATCTTGGCGGTGGCATTCTGAGGCTCGTCGAGCATGATTTGGAGCGCATTGGTCGCTCCAAGCACCGTTGAGCGTTTGAGACTGCGACTTGCAGGTGCCACTTCTTGGATTTTTCCTGTGGTGGCATTCACACGCTCAATGCGCGTCATGCGCTTTTGGTTCTCGATAGAATAGGGTGTGCTCAGGATTTCCTGATTGCTCTCCCAGCGCATCTGGTAGCCGGCTCCAGGGGCTTGCGAGATTTGACGCAGGTCGGTGCCGTTGGCTTGCGCCACCCAGATTCCAACGAAGTTGTCGCCGGTGACAGCGATTTGCGAGCCGTCGGGCGACCAGGTGGGAGCCATGAGTCCCTGTTCCGCCTTGATGAGCAGCTGTGGCTCGCTCCATGAGGTGGGCTGTGCCACGAGGCTGCCGCATGACAGCAATACTGCTGCTGCAATGATTAGTTTTCTTTTCATTGGCTTTTCTTGTGTTAAACGGTTAATTTATTGATTGGTTTATAGAATAAAAAGATGTTTTTCGGTGCGTTTTTATTTCATTTGCTAAGGTAAGGCTTATTTTTGAATTGGCAAAATAATTTTAGTTTTTTTAGAAAAACGAGTGATTTCGGCGGCATTGCCGCCGATTTCCTCAACGGCACATTTGCAGGTGTTGTAAAGCTTTTTCACGCATAATACGTTTTGTTTTGCCTGAAAAATGACGTTTTTGTGCTGTTTTTTGCTGGCGGTTTAAACTTTATTACTACTTTTGCGTCAAATTTTGCGGTTTGACCCTCGTGGTCACTACTCGCAGCAAGAAAAAACGAGTTAAACAATAAATTTATTAATTAAATTTTTAAATGATTATGAAGAAAATTGCTATCGCATTTGTATGCATGATTATGGCTGTTGGAACTGCTATGGCACAGCCAGAGAAATCTTTCACTTTTGGTCCCAAGATCGGTGTTGACTACACTCACTATTGGGGCAAGGATTGTGGCCATGGCGGCAGGTTAAACTATCAGGCCGGTGTGTTCTTTGAGTACGTTGTAGCCAATAAGTTTGCTATCGCTCCCGAAATCGTATTTGCCGCACAAGGTGGCAAGTATAAATGGAATGAGAGTGGTGTCGAATACGATGCTACCGATTACCTTAACTACATCAACGTCCCCGTAATGCTTAAGTATTATGTCGCTCCATCGTTGAGCATCGACTTTGGTCCTCAACTGGGTATTAACGTTTACAGTAAAAGAACCGACAAATGGGAAGCTGCCGGAGTGGAAATGAAAGACACTTACGATATGAAGGATGGAACAAAGACTATCGATTTCGGTATTGGTCTCGGTTTGACTTACAACCTTGCCAAGGACGTGTTTGTTCAGGGCCGTTACACAATGGGTATGACCGATATCTCAAAATATGGTAGTGTAAAGAACGGCAACGCTCAAATCGCCATTGGCTACCGCTTCTAATCAAGCATAGCAGAATTTAAAAGAACCAAAAAAGCGCCTGGGCAATTGCTGCTCGGGCGCTTTTCTGTTGATTTTGAACTAAAAGAGAACCGTCCCTAATGAGTTCATTTTTTAGTTGTGAAACGTGATATTTCCATTGATGGCATCAATAACAATGGTCTTGTCGCGGTCCACATTGTGGGCAATGATGTCGCGTGAGAGCTGATTCAGAACGAGGTTCTGGATGGCTCGCTTCACTGGTCGTGCGCCAAACTCAGGGTCGTAGCCCGCTTGTGCAAGCAATTCAACCGCTGCGGGTGTATAATCTAACTCTATGCCGCTTGTGTGTAGCATCTTCTTCACGCTCTTGAGCTGCAATTCCACGATTTGTGCAATCTGCTGCTCGTCGAGTGGTGTGAACATGATAGTCTCGTCAATACGGTTCAGGAACTCGGGACGTATGGTCTGCTTGAGCATTGTAAGCACGTCGTTGCGGGTTTTCTCTATCACCTCATCGTGGTTGCTGGCGTTGAGATTCTCGAAGCGCTCGCGGATGAGGCTTGAGCCCAAATTGCTCGTCATGATGATGATGGTGTTCTTGAAGTTGACAGTGCGGCCTTTGTTGTCGGTGAGTCGTCCGTCGTCAAGCACTTGCAGCAGCACGTTAAACACGTCGGGGTGCGCTTTCTCAATCTCGTCGAAGAGCACAACGCTATAGGGCTTGCGCCGCACTGCCTCGGTGAGTTGTCCGCCCTCGTCGTAGCCCACATAGCCTGGAGGCGATCCGATGAGTCTGGTGACCGAGAATTTCTCCTGATACTCGCTCATGTCGATGCGAGTCATCATGTTCTCGTCGTTGAAGAGGTAGTCGGCGAGTGCCTTGGCAAGCTCGGTCTTGCCCACACCGGTTGTGCCTAGGAAGATGAACGAACCGATGGGTCGGCGAGGGTCGTTAAGACCGGCACGGCTGCGGCGCACAGCATCGCTGATGGCGGTGATTGCCTCATCTTGGCCTATTACACGCTTGTGCAGCTCGTCCTCGAGGTGCAGCAGTTTCTCGCCTTCGCTTTGCAGCATCTTTGTAACAGGAATTCCTGTCCACCGCGATACCACCTCGGCGATGTCGTCGCTATCTACTTCCTCTTTGATGAGCGCGGTGTCGCCCTGCATGGAGCGCAACTTTTCCTGAAGTTCGGCGTTTTCGTCCTGTTTCTGCTTGATGAGCGAGTAGCGGATTTCTGCCACGCGTGCATAATCGCCATTGCGCTCGGCACGCTCAGCATCAAAATTGAGTTGCTCGATGTCGATTTTGTTTTGCTGAATCTTGTTGATAAGCTCCTTCTCGCTCTGCCATTTTGCCTTGTAGTCGTGCTCACGGTCGCGCAGGTTGGCGAGTTGCTGATCGACTTGCGCGATGCGCTGCTCGTCGCCGTCGCGCTTTATTGCGGCGCGCTCAATCTCGAGCTGCGAGATTTTGCGGGTTACCTCGTCGAGTTCCTCTGGCACGCTGTCCATCTCGATGCGCAGCTTTGCGGCAGCCTCATCCACAAGGTCGATGGCCTTGTCGGGCAGGAAACGGTCGCTGATGTAACGCTGACTCAGCTGCACGGCGGCGATGATGGCGTCGTCCTTGATGCGCACCTTGTGGTGGTTCTCGTAGCGCTCCTTCAGTCCACGCAGTATGGCGATAGCGCTCTCCTCGTCGGGCTCATCGACCATGACAATCTGGAAACGTCGCTCCAGT
>CALDIG010000089.1 GCA_937904375.1 uncultured Prevotellaceae bacterium | reverse complement strand
GATGTTACCCTTGCCATCGTAGGTTATGTCGCCTGCTGGAGTCGAGACAAGGCGGTTGAGGTTGTCATAGTCAAAATACTCTGCCATGCTCCAATATCTGTCCTCCCGACTCGTCAGATTGCCGTATGTGTCATATTCGTACTGCATGTCGTGGAATGTGCCAGAGGCATTGGTCTCGGCTGTGCGATTAGTCACCCTGCCCATGTCGTCATATTCCAGTTCAGTTGACACCACACTGCTTGATACTGCTGTGGGCTTTGCATTATTGTCCTCACTCTCGAGTTGCCACAATGTCTTGTCTTCATAATTGATGGCTGTAACGGTGCCTCTTGTGCGGACATACTGCTCAGTGCCGAGGCTGGCATTGTTCAGTGAATAGTCGATGCTGACGACATTGCCTCCACTATAGTTATAACTCTTTTTGAAGCCGTTTATTGTCTCACTTGTCAACTTATGATAATCATTGTAAGTATATTGTTTGCTGTTCCCGTTGCTGCAAGTGACTGCGGTTGGCTGCTGGTAGCTGTTGTAAGTGAAAGTTACTGTCATGTCATTGCCTATTGTGCTGGAGGTGGGCTTGCCGTAGTCATTGTAGGTGATAGTGGTTGTCTTCCCTCTCGCGTCGGTCACAGTGGCAATATTACCACCTGAATCATAAGTGTAAGAGAATCGTCCTGAGCTTGGATCGTTGAGAGCTGTCTTTCTTCCATAGGTATCATACTCAAATGTGGTACTTGCCTCGCTGTTCACATTAATAGACAATGGTCTTCCGTCAGCAGTCATGCTGTAAGTAATCGTCCCTCCTGGGTCGGTGACACTTACAAGATTACCCAATGCATCAACTGTTCTTGACGAGGTTACACCTCCCACATTGCTTGTTGTCGAAAATCCGCTATAACTGTAAATATCGCTGTGCTCATCGGGATAAGTCTTTCTCACTAAGCGGTCGAAAGCATCATATTCGAATGATGTGAAAAGCGTGTTGCTGTTCTTGTAAGGCTCATACTGCTTGATAAGCCGTCCCATGGGGTCATACACACAATCAACCTTAAGGAAGGAGCCGTCGGGACGCTGCGTCTCAACTCTTGTCTTCTGCCCAAGGCTGTTGATGTAGGTGCGTGTGACTGGCTGCCCAGTGATACTGTCGGTGACATAGAAATTTGCACCAAAGCCAATGCTATGATAGATCCATGTGCGGTGAATATTATGTATAGTGCCATCAGGATTAGTGATACTGGTTAAATTGCCCGCCTCGTCATAACAGTATGCCGTCTCCAGTCCATAAGGCTGGGGTGATATGGGGTCAGGAGATTGAATACCTCCATTAATGCCGTCGCCACGTGGGCCTCCTATTGGATCCAATGGCGTTACAGGCGAGATGTTGTATTCATAGCACTTCTGCAACCCGAACATCCCATACGTCATTTCGCAAGTGCTTCCTCGAGGGTCTGTCATGGATGATGGTTTGCGATTATCATCGGTAAACGAGAACGTCGTTGTGAGCCACGGAGAGCTGTATTTACGTGTCTTTTCCTGTGTGATACGGTTATGAGAGTCATATATGCTTTGAGTCTCTTCAACTACTTGATTCTCATTTCCGAAGAACTTTTTTTCATTCGTGGTCAGATAGTTGCTGTTGTAGATATACTTCACTCCTGTTGTGACGCTGCCATTGGCATTTGTAACATTGTTTGTGACTTTCGACGGTAATCCTATAATGTTTACACTGCTGTTTGTCTGGTTGATGTATTCATTCTGCACTGTTTTCTGCTGGCCACCAGAGTATGTGGTCTGGGATTGAGTAACGTTGCCATATTGGTCATAACTGTAACAGGTCGTGTCGCTGGCACAAGTGGCTTTGTTGAATTGCGACATTCCCGTATTCCTTAGTTGTATGCGTCTGTCGGTTGTGACGGTCAGATCATGAGATAGGCGAATGATGCTGTTGTGGTTCTCTTTTCTCGATGGAGCTCCCAGAAGAAGAATGTCATAATCTGTTTCTTGAGCCCTGCCTGACACCGAATCTACAACAGAGATATTGTCAAAACCCAAATTGCCCCATCCCTGCTCATGGATAACAGCATTGCCGTAACTGAAGTTTTTGTCCTCTACTAAAATATGTTCATGGCTATTTTCATGTTTCTTCATCCTGTGACACACCATCTGCCCCTTGGCGAATGTCGTGTAGGGAAAATGATATCTGCCAAAGTCTGGATGATAGCCGTCACTCTCATAGACACGGCGGTAGCTGATGTCGTAATAGTTGTGGCGGCAGTCAAGCAACCTTGTCAGTTTCCAGTTTGCGTCAAGCCTTATCACTCTAGAATATTTCTTTATTTCTCCGCGATTGTCAACGGTCAAGAATCCCGCATCGCTACATTCTCCATATAAATAAGAAGGCACAACGGCAATGCTGTCGCTAGATGTGTAGGTTTCTGACGAGACGAACATGCCGTTTCTCATTCTTTTAATATTTAAACAGGGATCTAATGTTAATTGTGATTGTTTATATGTTATAAATTTTCCACGCACCATAAGATCAGTAATGCCGTTTCCGTTGATTTGCGGAATAACATTCTCAGGGATTACTCCATGCATCATTGCAGTGATTGAGTCTTTTAGAACAAATGTGCCGTCGCCTTTGCCCAAAAAGGACTTATAGAGTGTTGTGCCAAGGACTATATCGTCGTTACTCTCAAGATATAAGATTATATCAGCAATGCCATCGCCGTTAAATTCACCAACTCTAAACGCGTAATCATGAAGGTCTAGAAGAGAAGGGAACGGTTTCTCGCAAGCGACCCTTAATGACAGATTCCCTGATTCGTTTTTGTGAAACTCATAAATTTTCATGCCAAGACTGTCAACTGCTCCAATTTCCACTTTGCCGTCACCATTGTAGTCAATGGAGAAGAACTTGGCAGAACGCTTGTAGTTAGACCAAAGCACATCTGAACTTAACTGTTCTTCGGCATAATACTTCTTAGGGAAAAAGACACTATAATGCTTGTTGAAATCATCCTTTATAAGCTGTCCGCCGTTATCAAGACTTAATAGTCTGCAAGAAGTGTTAATGCCGTATGAGTCATCGTGCTTAATGACCAGCAACTCAACTTTGCCATCGCCGGTAAAATCGCCTGTGATGAAAGTCTTTGGCATAAATGGCGCAGTTGAACTTTCTTCAACATCTCTTGCATCAAGAGTCTTTTTATATGTCAGGGTATTGTTGTCAGCACTAAATATATCTATATACAACTCCTCATGATTATAATAATTTGAAGGCTTCCAGTTCCGGACCCTTAAAATCTCCTCGCCATGTATGCCATCAGTGTTGGCGCTGAATGCATCAACGAAGCCATAACTCATATCCATGTTTGAACATGGCACTTTGCCACCATTCATATTGGAATTGTGCGCCACGATTATCTTTCCATTTACATCATATCCGTTTTTATACACATTAGCCAACCTGTCAAAATAATACGAGTCCCTATTTTTGAACATCAGGAAGCCCTCTCCCTCGCTGTAGTGCGAGAATTTGCCTCTCTGAATAACACATTCGGCTGGATTAGTGTCATGAAATATATTTGTCAAAGTATCACATCGGTTATAAGTGTTATCAATAGTGTTTTTATACATATAGGTGAGCATCATAGGGAAATGGTATTTGCCGCCAGCAAAATACTGATCTATCTCATCAAATGGTGTCTCGACCTTACCCGAATTCCACAAAAGATACCTTGTGATGGTGTCATTTTCATAGGCATCGTTCATGATGGTTATATCTTTTAGTTTGTATCTCTTTTTGAACAATTTGCCAGCACAGTAATAATCTACGCCGTCAACACCGCCAACGCCGCTAACACCAGTTGCAGGTGTGAAATATCCGAAAACCATCCTTTTGCCATCACCATAATAAATAGAGGAGATGTGTTTTTGTTCATTCCCTGTCGAAGTATAGTAATAGCGTATCTCCTGACCGTCTTTCTGCCTCAAATTTGTCACATAATAGTTTATGCTATCTGTGCAATTCATGGTTGCAATATTTCCATTGGGGTATAAAACTTTAAACCACTGATTATTGATAAACTGAACTTTCACATTGCTTGACTGACCTAAAAAAGTAATTATGCCATCCGTCTCATCTTGATAAATAAGTCGCTCACCGTCTAACGCAAACTGATGATTGTCAGTAAGACTAATTCCTTCCACTTCACCGTCGGTGAAAAAGTCCTTTGGAACACGCGAAACAACTGGCAGACCTTTTAATTTCCATCCCTTGCCGAGATAATCAAAACTGCTTCGACCGCTATTATAGTCAAGAGAAAGCTGTGGAGCGAACTCATATTCAGAAGCATAATTGTTGATTGGGATATTAAGATGTACTTGACCAGCTGAAGTTGTTTCAATAGTATAGGGGATCTCACCGAACGACATTTCTACAGGACCTGGAGGATCGCTGTAGTCAGGCTCACTCGGATAGTCAGCTACAATGACATAAGGGTAACCCGTTGGCGGAATTAATTTGTTAATAAATTGATTGAGAAAAAGTTGCACATATCGTTGATTTTTAGTAATTTAGCAGTGGAATTAAAAACAACCAAAATCACCGCTATGCACAACTTATATGCAAATTTCGTCAA
>CALDIG010000088.1 GCA_937904375.1 uncultured Prevotellaceae bacterium | reverse complement strand
GCAAGACACCCACTGTGCCCGACATGCCGCTTGAGCATTTCCTCCCCGTGCTCGATGATATTGCCACCATGATGCCGCCCGGCCAGGGGCTGGTCAACACCGTCGGTGGCGAGCCCCTCGTGCGGCCTGACATCGTGGAGTGCGGCAAGGCGATTACCGACCGAGGTTTCCTGTGGGGCTTTGTTACAAACGGCGTGCTGCTCACCGAGCCGATGTTGCGCGATGTGATAAAGGCTGGCTTGCGCACCGTTGCTGTGAGCCTCGATGGTCTTGAGGATGAGCATAACTGGCTGAGAGGCGGGTCATTTGACGGCGCGATGAATGCTGTAAAACTGCTCACCCGCACCCGCAACCTGCTGTGGGATGTGATTACTTGCGTAAATCAGCGCAACTTCTCCACTTTGCCCCAGTTGAAGCAATATCTCATCGACGCTGGCGTGAAGAAGTGGCGCATCTTCACCATCTTCCCGCAAGGCAGGGCAAAACTCAACAATGAGCTGTATCTGAATCCAGAGCAGTATGTTGCGCTCATGGATTTCATCGCCTCGACTCGCAAAGAGGGTAATATAAACATTTCCTATAGCTGCGAGGGGTTCCTGGGCGACTACGAGGGCGAGGTGCGGGGGCACATCTTCCGCTGCGACGCAGGCACAATGACGGCATCGATACTTGCCAACGGCGACATCAGCGGCTGCCTGAGCATTCGTTCGCATTACAATCAGGGAAATATCTACCGCGACCGCTTCAGTGACGTGTGGAACAACCGCTTTGAGCAGATGCGCGACCGCCGCTGGATGAAACGCGACGAGTGCGCCAAGTGTAAGGCGTGGGACTGGTGCGCCGGCGGGCCGTTCCACCTGCGTGACGACGAGGGCAAGATGATGCACTGCAACTACCTGACCATTAGCAAAGTGAAGAAATAAGAACGGAGAACGGGGATCGGACTCCCATTCACCGTCTTTGTATTTATTCATCGTTCGCTTTATGCTTTATTAAATGCGAGTGCTGCGCCTAGGGCGGTGCAGTATTCGGCGTGGGTGGGGATGTGGAATTTCACGCCATAGATTTCCTCGATGCGTGGGAATACCACTGCGCATTGCGGCAGGCGCGTGAGGTTGCCAATCAGCACAAAGTCCTTCACGCCAGTATTGAGCTTTGACAGCACTGCCGCCGAACCAATCGACTCCAGCACCATACAAATGATGCCTAGCGCCACATCGTTGTCGCTGGGGGTGTTTTGACGCACTTTGCCAAAGAGCGACGCTGTGGCGTGAAGAGGCAGACCCTCGAGGTCGGTCTTGCAGATGTCCTTTATTTGCAGGTTTATGTGTGTAATGTCGCCGTTTTTTGCCATCTCAATGACATCGCTGATGTGGTCGGTCTTGAGCAGCAGGTGTGCCAGACCCATCAGTGTGCCGCCACCAATGCCTATACCGCCCAAGTGCTTGATCTCGTCGCCATCGACGCTCACCAGCGTGGTGCCAGTGCCCATCGACACCACGGTCAATTTGTCGAGACCGCTGTCGAAGCGAGCACCCAGACCGTCGGCTTGAAACTCGTCGGCCTTGCTCGTGGGCAGACCATAGATGGGTGTTGTCACTCCCGAACTTCCCACTCCCGTGAGCATCACATGCTCGATGTCGGCGAGGGTTATGTCGTTGTCGTAGATATACTTGCCAAACGCTCCGAAGAGCGACGTGATGGGGTCGGCAGCTGTGATAAACATGGGCGAGAGAATCTGCTCGTCATTCAATCCCACAATCTTGGTGGTGCTTCCGCCCACATCAATTCCTATTACTAGTCCCATAAGTATTGTTTTTTGAAATCGGGTCCAAAATTAGTGCAAGCCGAATGAAAAACCAAATTTATTTGGATTTTTCTGAGGCGCAGCCTAATTTATTCAAATTTAGTGCAAAAAATGTAATGTAACAAAAATAATATCACTAAATTTGCACTCATCAAACGAAATCGAGCTATGAAAAAGATAATTTCTAACGACATCGTGACGTTGCGGTCGCTTGAGGCTACCGACCTTGATGTGCTATACTGCTGGGAGAATGACACTAGGTTGTGGACTGTGAGCAACATCATGACTCCGTCGCCCAAGAGCTACCTGTGGCAGTATCTTCAGAACTACGATAGCGACATCTTCAACACCCGCCAGTTGCGGTTGATGATAACGCTCACCGAGAGTGGGGAGCCGGTGGGCACCGTTGACCTCACGAACTTCGACCCGTTCAACAACCGCGCCGAGTTTGGCATCATGATTGACAAGGCCCACGAGGGCAAAGGCATAGGTGATGCCGCTTTGAGACTCACCATCAGCTATGTGCGCGACTACTTAGGGTTGTTTCAGATTTATGCCTTAGTGCCAACGAGCAACACCATTTGCATCGGTCTGCTCAAGAAGCATGGCTTTGCCAGTGCCGGCATTTTGAAAAAATGGATAAACCACGGCACCGAAGTCCATGATGTGGAGATGTTGCAACTTTTTTTTGATCTTACAAGTTGACAAGGAACAAGCAAACAAGGCTTTTGAGGTATGACAGCATTCCCATTATTAATATCGCTTTTGGTGTCTCATTTTCTGGCAGACTACTGCCTCACCACACCACAGATGATAGAGGCAAAGGCTAGTGGCAAGCACACACAACACATTGTACTGCACGCTGCTGTTCATGCCGTGCTTATGGGAGTTGTGTTAGCCGTTTTTGGGGTTGCCTTTACGATAGTGTTAGGATTAGTCGCCCTTGAACTTGTAAGCCATTGTCTTATAGATTATTTCAAAGGCTTTTTAAGCCGCAAGTATTTGTCATTAGGCGATAACACCAAAAAACCGTTCTGGATTCTTTACGGTCTAGATCAATTGCTGCATTTGATGGTAGTTGTGGTGATGGTGTATTTTTCGCTTACTTAGTTCAGGCTCACATCGTCGGGCCAGTTTTTCCATAGCTGATATTGTTCACCGAAGCGGGCTACGGCATTTTGCCACATAGCGTCGTTGTCGGTGCTCATTACTAGAGGTGCGACATCGCCTTTGAGCACCGCCCAGTCATGGCGCTTCACCTCGTTGTCGAGTTGGCCAACAGTCCATCCGCTGTATCCCACCATAAATTTCACCTTCTCGTTGACATTCTCGCCATCGGCAAGAAACATCTTCATGACATCGAAATCTCCGCCAAAGAATACTCCTGGCGCCAGCTGCTCGCTGCCTGGTATGGTGTCTTTGCCTAGCGAGTGGAGGAAAAACATCATGTTAGTGCCCACCGGACCGCCAAGATAAAGTGGCACCTGCTCGTTGCACACTACGTCGGGCACTAACTCGTTAAGAGTGAAACGTGTGGGTTTGTTGACTATAACGCCCATTGAACCGTCCACGTTGTCGTGATCGACGAGAATGGTGATGCTGCGCTTGAAGCAAAAGTCCTCCACCGTGGGTTTAGCCACTAGCAATGAACCACGAGCCGGCTCGGGCTGGCTGTCGAGCAAATTGAATATGTCGAGGTTTAAATCTTCCATTTCGAGGGCAAAAATAGTCAATTATTACAATTTTTACAAGATTTTTGGGCGCATATCAAGAAAAAACACTAACTTTACACCCAATTTAGATAAACACTCATGAAAGTACTGAAATTTGGAGGAACATCGGTAGGGACAGTTGAGGCTCTGCGCAATGTGAAATACATTGTTGAGAACCAGGAAGAGCCAGTGATTGTTGTGGTTTCGGCGCTTGGAGGACTCACCGACACGCTGATTCAGGCTGCAAATCTGGCTGCCAAGAACGATATCGGTGCCTACCGCATAGTTCAGGACATCACCGCTCGTCACAACGAGATTATGAACAAACTCATCACCGGCGAGCAGATTGACGATGCCCTCAACCGCGTGCGCGCCCTCTTCTATGAGCTGAGCAATGCCTATACCGACATCTCACGCAACGAGGAGCTTACCGAGGCCGACCTTGAGGAGGTGGTGAGCTACGGCGAGCGCCTGTCGTCGCTTATCATCAGTCTGATTATCGATGATGCCACCTATTTCAATTCCCTCGAGATAATGCGCAGCTCCAACCATGAGTGTGACCTGGAAGCTACCAATGCCAATATTGCCAACACGTTAGGAAAATTCAAAGGCAAAGTGGCAGTGATGGGTGGCTTCATCTCCCGCGACAGCAAGAGCCGTCGCATCTCTAATCTAGGTCGTGGCGGCAGCGACTACACCGCAGCCATTGTCGCCAGCGCTCTCAATGCCGACAGCCTGGAGATTTGGACCGACGTTGACGGCTTTATGACCGCCGACCCGAAGGTTGACCCTAATGCCACCGTCATCCGCCAGATGACCTACGACCAGGCTCAAGAGATGTGCGACCAGGGTGCGAAGGTGATATATGCCCCCACCATCAAGCCCGTTGCCGAGAAGCATATCCCCATCTGGGTGAAGAACACCTTCAACCGCGGCGCGTTAGGCACCTTGATTAGCGATTGAGGATGATTGAGCGTCCTGTATGTTGCGATGCCATCGCAACAAACGGAACTAAAAAGCGAAAACCTGTGTCTTATCCAAAATTTATAATAACTGGCGATGGCCATCTCAGGCTTGGGATGGTGACGTTGCATCGTCATCTCATGGTGCAGGGCGACGTGTGTCTTGGGGGAGGGTATTGGCGCATCAACCATGCGGCGCGGCAGGTGGAACTTAGCGGGGCGTCGAGCGACTACGGCAAGCCCCAGTGGCACCACGTCGACAAAGTGATGCTCCCGCGCGACTACGAAGGCTACACCTTCACTTGGCTCATAAACGGCAAGCAGCATCCCTTAACCGAGATGCTGCCTGTAGAGTATGTGTAATTTATTACGTTGGTAATATCATTTCACCAAAATCTTGCGGCCTTTCACTACATAGATGCCTGGGGCGAGGTTGTTCACGTCGCCGGCTTTGATGTTGTGTGCCATGCGCATGCCGAGCACGTTGTAAACATCAACGATGTCGCTGGCGGCAGCGATTTCATTGATGCTGGTAACTTCGCCAGCTCCCAAGTGGTTAGGGGTGAGTGTGAATTCCTGCTCTCCAGGAATGCTGATGTAGCAGCGGGTAGCATAGAAGAACGCTTTGTCATTGTCAATCGAGGTGAAGTTGGCGTCGCTGTTGTTGATAACGAGGATACCATAGAGTCCCTTGCCGTCGGTCTTCATTGCTGCACCGTGCATTGTCACTGCCACGCCGCAGTCGGTGGTCAGAGTCACTTTCGACTCATTTTTTGCCACTGTGGCATTGACATGGAGTTTCTTTGTGCCTGTCTCGCCAGGATAGTAGAGAATATAGGGCTTGTTAGCTTCGATGCCCTCCTTCTTGCAGTCTTGGAAGTTAAGCACGATTTCGGTGCCTTGCTGTGTCACGCCCACCAGTTTCTCCAGCTTCACGCCCGAGCCCAGAGCGTCGTCAATCTCCTGTTCGGTCATGGCAAAAGGCAGAGAGATGGTGTTCCAGCCAGTGTAGAGATAGCGGTTTGCCGTCACGTCGCACTGCACGCCGTCGTAGCGGTCAACCGAAGTGCCATTGTAGGTGCTGAGGTTCAGCGGTTTTTGTGACCAGGCGGTGAGTGCAAAAGCCGTCATCGCAATAATGCAGAATAATTTTTTCATAATAGTGTGTTTTATATTAGTTAAACATGTTTTCTTTAAAACTTGTCGCAAAAATAATCAAAATATTCTGAAACTATCGAGCTTTCCTGCTAAAAATATTTAATCAATAGTCTCTTTGAACTTCTTGCGTCGGAAGACGAAGTTGCGGCCCAGGTATTTCTCGCGCACCACAGGGTTGACGGCGAGTTCCTCGCTGGTGCCCTGGAAGAGGATTTTTCCCTCGAAGAGCAGATAGGCGCGGTCGGTGATGCTCAGGGTCTCGGGGGCATTGTGGTCGGTGATGAGGATGCCTATGTTCTTGTGCTTGAGGCTATAGACGATGCTTTGAATGTCCTCTACGGCGATGGGGTCCACGCCAGCAAAAGGTTCGTCGAGCATGATAAATCGCGGGTTGATGGCTAGGCAGCGTGCTATCTCGGTACGGCGTCGCTCACCACCACTAAGGCGGTCGCCGAGGTTTTTGCGCACCTTCTCCAAGTGAAACTCCGAAATCAGCTCTTCAAGCTTGTCGCGCTGGTATTCCGGGCTGGTGTTGGTCATCTCAAGCACTAGGCGGATATTGTTCTCAACGGTGAGTTTGCGGAACACCGATGCCTCCTGCGGCAGGTAGCCGATGCCCAGCTGCGCGCGTCGATACACCGGCAGCTTGGTGATTTCCACATTATTTATATACACGCGTCCTTCGTTGTGGGTGACAAGTCCCGTGGTCATGTAGAAAGTGGTAGTCTTGACG
>CALDIG010000087.1 GCA_937904375.1 uncultured Prevotellaceae bacterium | reverse complement strand
CGCTATAGGGTTCGTCGGTGACTACGCCCCGAGTGGACTTTCACCACAGATGTATAACATGCCCGTCGTACGCAAAAATGAGACTCGGTATTGATACCGAGTCTCATAATTTCATGGTATTGCTACCAACTAGGAAATGGTGCCACTTTAATTGACATAGAACTTCTTGGCCTTTCCTTCGGACAATGTCACGATGTAGGGGCCTCTCATTAAGTCATTCATTCCACAATTAACATTGCCATCTTTATCGGCTGTAGTCCTTGCCCAAATACGACCATTTAGGTCATAGACTGTAACTACAGAAAATGGTTTAGCACCCTTAACAATCAGAACATTACGTCCGAGACTGATTTCTGCATTACTTCCATCTTGAGATACAATGTCGATGCCTTCGGGCTTGTCAAGATTGAAGACTTGGAACAGACATCCCACATTGCCAGCAAGATCTCCTACAACAATCTCAATGACAAGTAGATGCTCCATATCATCGGTGGTGAGCATCAACTCAAAATTGGAGTTGTCGATTAGATCAACTTCTCGGAGTTGGCCATTAACTAGGACCTTGAGAGAACTGAATCTTATGCCAATATTGTCTATTGCATTGATGTGGGCTAATCCTGTTGCCTCATTGAGTGTAAACGATATAACTGGCGGTTCTTCATCATTCTTGATAGATGTTCCCATCATGAATGCACCAAGTTTATCAACCTTGATAGGCCCTCCAGCCGGTCCCACATAATGCCATATGTTGCTGTCATTCTCGCAGAAGTAAACATCAAGAGGCTGATTCTCGGGGAATCCGAATGGCGTCAAGTCGTCAACGCCAACACTTCCTGTTACTTCATATTCTCCTCGTTGTGTTTGCGTGAGTAAGGAGTCGCCATCAAACACCATCACATTGCATACCTCACTAACCACAAACAAAGTGTCACCCTCATCGGTTATTCCCAACAAGTCGCCAGCAGGATAATGGTGTCCAATCCTAATTTGCAATCCTTCGTCAAAGTTTTGAATGTCTTTGTTGAAATCTAAAGTGAAATAACAGATGTCGGTCTGCACCTTCTCACCCAACTGAGGATGCCTACTAAGAATATACTTTGCATAGTTGTTGTTGAAGTCATTAAGCTTATAATGTGACCTGCCACAAGAACTAAACTGCGAATCCCATGAGCCGCCATCATCACTAGAATAATACTCGCTCAATGCAGGTACTATAATGCGAGTGTTGACTCCTGCCACTGATCCAGTTCCAGTAACATCGCTCATTTGTTCGTAGGTGGTTTCAATCATGTCACGATCATCCTCAAACAAAGCCCTGAACTTATCCGAAAGAGAGCTAACAGCCCATTCTACAATCTTCGTAATAGAAGTCGTGGGATGAACAGAAATAGGGAAGAATCTCTTGTCGGCAAAACTGTAATAGCTTGCTGTTGATTTGTTGTCTATGTTAAAGTTTAATCCAGCATCAATAGCAAACTTAATTTCTCCAAGTAGTTTAGTGTCCCATTTGAAAAATGGAATGGATGCACTCATAAACAGCTCCGATGAAAGTGTATTTTCAACCTTAATAGCATCTTTGAGATTGAAATTATAATGACTAGGAGCCTGTTTAGCAAGTTGCTCAATAGCACTTGTTGGTGGATTGTTCCACAGTCTAAAGTACTCTATTGGCGCTGCTATTAATGAAGATGTTTGTAAATTAGGATAAATACTATTTACGATTTCATTGTCTTGTGAACATGATAATGTAAGATCACCAATATAGTTGGCCCAATCTCCTTTACTGCTAAGTTTTTGTGAAGATGTGCTAGTTATCCCAATATCACCTTCGAGTGGACTCCAAGAACCAATATTCAATTCATTAGACAAAGTCCAACTGTTAGAAAAAGACATCTCATGAGAAACCTCCTGCAGTTTATTATTGTAATCAAACATCTCAGAAGTTTTACCCTTTAATTCAGGAGAATAAGTATTGGTTGGTGAAGATAAAAAGAATTTATCTAGCTGTGAACTGATAGTAGAATTGTTATCTAATGTTTTCCACCATTTACTTGAATTCTTAAATATGTTCCTCACTTGAGCTTGAAAAGAAAATTCTCCCTCCAGTTTATAGGTTGCAGCATCGCCTACTAACCAACGATTTGTGCTACCAAAATCTTCTTTTTTAATATTCCAGTCTAAGCCCAAAGACAATTGCCCCTTTAGTCCCAACGTCGGAATCCTAATTGATGGAAGGCTAAATCCCCTTTTCTTATTGGGTTTAATAACATCAAAACTTCCAAGAGCATTAAGGATATCTACAGAACCACTAACATCAAAATTCATAAAATAATTAGTTGTTTCTTTCCAACCATTCTCTGGTGCGTAACACTCATTTAAGACTTTAATTATCAAGTCTTTTTTCCAGTCATCAACAAACTTAAAGTTTTCGCACCAGCGCATAACCAATCTAATGAAGATGTCATGCCAGTCGCTAGAAGAGAAATTGTAATGGAATCCTATTGACGAACCTATTGAACCTTTAAAGATTGTTGCAAATTTTGCAAAGTCTTGTGCTTCTTTTTCAGTTCCGAAATTGCCTTCTGAGACATTTAATCCTGCTTTAATCTTAGAATCGTAGACATAGTCTTTGAAACCTCCATTATCATCAAACTTCATTTCAAGACTTAATGGTAATGCTAAGTTACCTTTGAGTTTAATATAATTACCAAGACTTGCTTTAGCAGAAACCCCTAAATCTAGCGTGAATTTCATCTTCTCCACATTCTCAAAGCCGCTTTCTTCAGACGCAGTAGTACCCTGATGAATTGTTAGATACATGTGGTTGTTAGGAGTGACCTCAAATGGTATGTTCTTGTTCTCGAAATTGTGAACTGACTCACAAGTTAAGGACACCGTTTCTCCACGATTAGCGACGGCATTACTACCTTCGGTTTCTATTACGAGTACAGCTATTCCGTTGTCGTCCGACACCGAAGAATCGTAAGCCTTCTCAGCTTGCTGACTCGCGTTTGAGCAAATAAAGTGCATCTTCATGCCTTTCAAGCGCTTTTTGTTGCTGTCTTCAAGCCTGAAGTAGTAGAACACCGTAGAGCCTTTGGTCACTTCTGTTGGGGTCACCTCATGAGTCACATTAGTAATATACACTTTATTGGCATCGTTCAAGACATCGGAATTTGCCACATCAACCAAAGCAGGGTTGTTGAAACCATTATTCGAAAGCATGTGCCAGGAGCTTCCTCCGTCGCTCATATAAAACACCGAAATCTCGTGTGTTCCTGCAGTCTCGGGAGTCCAGGAAGCCGACACTGTTTTACCTCTGCCAGCTTCCATAGTTACATTTTTCTCGCCAATTATTAGACCATTATCCATTAGACACAATTTGCCTGTCCAGTTCATGTCGCCATGATTGATGGCATAGGCAGTAATGTTCTCGGTCTTTCCTGTTTCGGAAGACTCCGGACACACTATAGCTCGGGCTAATTTGATGTTCTCGTTATAAGTCGGGTCGTTGTTCACAACGAGCGTCAACACATTGTTTGTGTTATTAGGCGTTAGCACAGGGATGCCAGCGCCATTACCACCAGTTTGGTAATAAAGTACCAAATTCTTTGTTCCAGGACTCTTAGGGGTGTAAGAACATTCTAGTACCTGTACAGAGTTTTTCGATAGGAATATATTGTGCCACCCTTTTATGTCCTCATCACCATCTTTAAGGTAGAAAGAGCCATACCAAGGTGATTTACCGTTATTTACCACCCACGCATTATAAGTGTAGGTGCTCCATGTAGTGAGCGGATAAGTGCCATCAATGCCATTCAGCCCACGTATTACCAGGTTAGCTGGCATAGTGCCTTGCTGGGCCGTTATCACATTTTGGGCATTAGTTTCACTCCACTCGCTGTTTTCGCTCCAGTTGTCATTTCTTGCACGAACCTTAAAACGATAAGATAAGCCAGGTTCCAATTTTGTCACTTCGGCTGTGGGTTTAGTCGTGGAGCCCGTGAAATTGGGGTGATCAAAGTCTTCGCCATCTTTTGCCACAGCGATATCATAGTATTTCGCTCCTTCTACAGCATTCCATGCGGCAGTAAACCCGGTCTCGTTGACATTACTCACATTGAAAGTGGTGTAGTCGGGGGTAGCAAGCTGAAATTTAGTGGCGTCGGCAATAAAAGTGGCACTCTCTGTTACACTTTTTAATGCCGAGTTCCAGAAACTCATAGTAAGGTTGTGGCTACCTTTCTCTAACGACGAAGCGTCGAGAGTGTGGAACACATTCACCTCATTAATGTTTTTTGTGATAGGGAAAGTCTCAGGAACACCATCATCAACGGCAATAGTGTAGTGCGACATAGTAGCATCCTCGCCGTAAAGAGGCTTCACCATGATAGCCGATGTGGTGACAGCCGAAGCCAGTTCGTTGGTTCCTCCAAGGGCACGGAAGTGCAGTTTATGATAGCCTGGAGCGGCATCGCTCAAGTCAAGACCATCAACAAACACGTAGGCATCGCCAGTGCTAGCAAGATGACCACTGACGGTTTTGCTGTTGCTCCTGTTATTGTCGAGCCAGCATTCCAAATTCTCCACCACTCCACTGCCTTGCTTGATGAATGGTGTGGTGGTTACCGCTGTCGATACTAAGCCATCTTGATTCACACCGCGCATCGAGATGCGATGCTGGCCCACGGGCAAGGACGAAAAGTCAATGTCGGTCACTATCCTGAATTCCTTGCCACCATTGGCGGTCACAGCGGGTAGCCTCTGGGCGTTGTCAATGTCACCGTCAATCCAGTATTCTAGCCATTTTATCTCGCCATTGGTCATCTTCTGGAAAGGCGACACCGACACGGCGGTAGTCACCAGGCCGTCGTTGTTGACAGCACGCATAAAGAGGTTGTGCGGCCCCACCTCCAGCTCAGAGACATCTACTTGATTGACAAAGGTGTATCCGTTGCCATCGGAGGCTTTGTTGCCTTCTATGCGTTTCACATTCTCTCGGTCACCGTCAAACCAATACTCCAGCCACTTGGTCTCACCATTGGTGAGTTTTTGGAAACGGGCTACAGAAACTGCCGAGCAGATGAGCCCGTTGTCGCTCACAGCACGAAAGTACAGGTCGTGAACGCCTACATCGAGGGCGGCAATATCTAAGTCCCCCACAAATTTAAAGCCATCTTGGTCGTAGGTGACTTCACCATTCATCATCTTACTGGTGGACTGGTCTCCGTCAAACCAATATTCCAGCAGGTGTGGGTGACCCGACGCCACCTTCTGGAACGTGGAAGTGGAGACAGCAGTATAACTGCCGTCAGTTCGCTTGAAGCGGATATTGAACTTGTGAAGTCCTATTTCTAAATGCTCAGTGTCGATGCTCCTTTCTATTGTGGTCGCCGTGCCGCTTATCGAGCCAGTCTGCCTGCCGGCAAAGTCATCGTCAAACCAGTATTGAAACTGCGAGAGCGACTGGGCCTGCAGCACGGGCGGCAGCAGCAACAGCAACAGGAGCAGCACACTTTTTATATGTTTCCTGCTCATAACGCGTTATGCTTTATTGAGGATGAATAATTCGCAAAGAGCAATAACGCTTAGTCGCCGGCTTTAACACGAACCTTGATATTTAGCTTGCCTTCGGCATCGGTCTTCTCGGGGATAACCTTGGCTACAATATAAGGAGTGGGAGGTAGTTGGTCATCACTAAAGCTAGTGCCAGAATAGACGCCAACCTTGGTCTCATAGCTCTCATAATCTTGCGTGAAATGGAAATTGCTTATGGGGTTTACCGCCCATCCATTAAGATTCTGGAAAAGATTCACTTCAGTTGCTCCTTCAATTGTTACTGGGTCATCGCCCCATGAACCATTATTAGTGACATAATTATTGCTAGCTTGACAGTCAGAACCTCTGTGTATACCAGAACCATTTCTAAAAAGGTTATTATTTATAATAGCACGGTTAACATTATCAAGAGACCTAGGACTACTAGAATAATAACTAGAATTATCACAACAAATAGTATTATTTTTTATTGTGCCAGAACCAATATTCCAGATTCGCCAAGTAATATTATTAGATATTGTAACATCCGTTGCGTTTCCATAATTAGAGTCACCCCTAATATAATTCTGATTTACAACTACACCTTTACTCTCTTCATTTTTTACTTGGATTGAATTGATGTTGCACATTTTAACGAGTACATTATCCACTTTTCCATCTTCACCGATATTGACATTGCCTGAGATATAGCATCCCATCACTGCACTGCCATCGCTGCCAGAGTTGAACCATAGGTTGCCGCCTATAATCGTGTTGCCATCCACATTTTCGTTGCGGGTTTTATGGCCAATGCCAATAATGGTAACCTTTTTTGTGATTTTCACTGTGTCACCAACGGGGAATCCACCTCCAGGGAGATAGATTACGCTACCTGACGCTGCCCCGTCAATGGCATCTTTAAGATTGGTGTAGAGACTTGTAGCTCCTCCAGATGTTACTACTGAGATTTGTTGTGCTTGAGTTGCTGCTAGAGCCATGATTGCGAGCAGCAGAGTGATGACTTGTCTTTTCATACTTATTCATGAATTTTGTGCCCCACTTGGCTCTAGTGGAAATTAAAAAAATAAGGAGAGAGTGAGCCACTTGGTTCTTATTCCTGTGATGGGCTCTCGACTGCCCTGCCTAAAAGAAAAAGATAATGCTCACGCCCTTGGAAGCATATAGCATGAGCGCATATAAACCAACCAAGAAAGAGCGTTTATCGGGACACCTGCAAAACCCTGTGTGTTAAATTTTGTTTAATTGCATCGTTTTGCTC
>CALDIG010000086.1 GCA_937904375.1 uncultured Prevotellaceae bacterium | reverse complement strand
CGTCGGGGATTGCTTAACTAATTAACCTTCTAATACCATTAACATAAACCTTAAACAATGAAATTTCTCGTCATCGCGACGATACAATTTTTGTTTGAATACTTTCTTATGAAAAATGTATTCTGAATACTAATTAGCAAATATGATGCCAATTTTCTTGAAATCCGTCATTTTTATGTGAAAATGACGGTAGAATCTTGGGAATTAACACAAATTAACTGGGCTGCCTGGTGTTTCGTCTTATTCCACTTTCATAAAAGCGAAATATACCGCCATTACAAGCAGGGTGAACGACACGAAGTGGTTCCAGTGCAGGTGCTCGTTCTTGAAGAAGATGGTCACAAACACGGTGAACACCGTCAGGGTGATAACCTCTTGGATGACTTTGAGCTGTATCAATGAGAAAGGTCCTCCATTCTCGACAAAACCGATGCGGTTGGCGGGAACCATAAAAGAGTACTCAAACAAGGCGATGCCCCAAGAGAATAGGATTACTGCGAAAAGAGGCCAGTTGGCGCTCACACCCATCTGCTGCAGCTTCAGGTGGCCATACCAGGCGAATGTCATAACTATGTTGCTCACGCAGAGCAGCCCTATTGTGGCAAGTGCGGTCCAGTTCATTTGTTGTTATATTTTTTATGAGCGATAATCACATCGCTTTAGATTAGTGAATTTCAAAAAACGGCTGCAAAGTTACTGCTTTTTGTGGGATTTCAAGAATAAAAAAGAAGAAAAAGGGAACTCCCTTTTTCTTCTTTTCTTTTTATGATTATGATTTTATTTATGGCTCGATGCGTATGTCTTCGTTGAGGTAGGGTACGAGTCTTCCGCGCAGTGTGATGCGTCCGTTGCCTAGAGTGGGGAACACGTCGGCAACTGCTTGGTCGTTTTCTTTGAAGATGGTGATGGTAACGCTGGCGTTCATGCGTCGCCCAATCATCATATATGAGATAATAGTGTTACCCTTCTTGTCGTGCGTCATTTTTTTGTTGCTGATGCGTCCATGCAGCGTGATGCCTCCCAGCCCATTGGCACCAGCGCTCATGTTGTTGAAAGCCACCTGGAAAATTCCCTTGTCGCCTTGCATGAGCATGAAGTTGGTGTTGTCGTTGAGCCCCATCTCATAGCTTCCATAGCTGTTGCGCACCTCGGTGGCTTGCAGCACGAAATATCCGTCATCGGCAGCCAGTTCGGCTTTGAGATGATAGATTGAGTCAACGATTTCTTTGTCTTTCTTGATGCGCTCTTTGCGTTCTTTCTTTGTCTCGTTTTCGGGTATTGGCGCGGTCTTGTCAATCACATAGATGTCGTCGTCATAACTTTGTGCCCATGATGTGGCGGGCATCCCAAAAACAGCCACCAAAATCAGAGAGAATATTAGGTTGAAAGCTTTCATAATTATTATGTGTTTTTAGACAGTTGTTGCAAAATTACACAATATAAACACACAAAGCACCAAAATACTGCATCAAATATTGTGTTTTTTTGTATTTTTGCAAAAAAAATAAAGAAAAGATGGGAAAAAACACTTTTTCATGGCCTTTGAAGATCCTGTTCCTCTTCAGCGTGATGCTGGTCGCCTTGTTTGTGGTGGCAGTGGTGATAGTGTTGTTTTTTGGAGTAGACACAACAAGTATCAACTCTGTGATAACGATGTCTATTTTGCAAAATCTGGTGGCGTTTGTCTTGCCTGTTATAATGTTGGCTATTATGAACAAGAGGTCAGAACTGACACCGCTGTCACACACGCTGTGGATGTCCAAAGGACCCACGTTTAAATCCATTGCGCTTGTGGTTTTGGTTTGGATCGTGGCGATGCCCGCCATGAACTATGTGGTGGAGTTGAACCAGAGCCTCGAGTTTCCGTCTAATCTAAAGTGGATGGTGAGTGAAAGATTCTTTCCTTGGTAGGAGGAGTATTTGCGTGATATGGAGGACTTGGCTGCCGATACAACTAATGAATTACTCAACACACAATCGGTGGGCATGATGATATTTATGGTGTTTGTGGTGGGTGTCTTGACCGGTCTGGGCGAGGAAGTTTTCTTCCGAGCCGGTTTGCTTGGCTCGATGCTTCACGGCAAAGTCAACAAGCATGTGTCGGTGTGGGTGGTGGCATTTGTTTTCAGCGCCATTCATTTTCAGTTCTTCGGTTTTGTGCCCCGACTGCTGCTTGGCGCATGGCTGGGTTATCTGCTTGTGTGGAGCGGCGAGGTGTGGACTCCCATCATCGCCCATGCCCTGAACAACGGCTCTATAGTGCTTGTGACGTACCTTGCCAACCAAAACATTATATCAGATAATTACCTCGAGACAACTGGCGCCAATGACCACTGGATGGCTCTTGGCAGTGCTGTTGTGACTGTGTTGCTGTTGGTCGTTTTTATGAGAAAATCCCCAAAAACAAATAAAGAATTGATGATATGAAACGCTTAATCGCTAGTTATGTCGCAAGCTTCGCTCGCTGGATTTGTCGCTCGCTGCACTCGCTGGTTGTGCCGCAAGCTTCGCTTGCTGGTTGTGCCGCTCGCGTTGCTTCGCTAGTTTGCCGCAAGCTTCGCTTGCTAGTTTGCCGCTCGCTTCGCTTCGCTAGTTTGCCGCAAGCTTCGCTTGCTAGTTTGTCGCAAGTTTCGCTTGCAGGTTTTGTTGTGCTATTGCTGCTGGTATTGGATGGTGCCACAGCCAGCGCGCAAGAGGTGATTTGCCACCGTGGATATTGGGACACCGAAGGCTCGGCGCAGAACTCGATACGTTCGCTCATCAAGGCCGATTCGATAGGTGCGTGGGGTTCGGAGTTTGATGTGTGGATGACCGCCGACGGTGTGCTAGTGGTGAACCACGATGAAACCTTTGAAGGCATAACAATCGAAACCGCCAAGTGGAAGCAGCTCAAGAATATGCGCCTCAAGAACGGCGAGGCGCTGCCCACGCTGGAGCAGATGCTTGAATGCGGCAAGTCGTTGAAGACGCGGCTCATCGTCGAGATGAAGCCTCACACCAAGCGTGAACAAGAACTTGAAGCGGCTCGCAAAATCGTGAAGATGGTGAAGGAGATGGGGTTGGAAGAACGTGTGGAGTATATCACTTTTTCTTATCAAGGCATGAAGAACCTCAAGGAATTGGCACCCGATGGGACACCGGTCTATTACCTCAACGGCGAGTTGTCGCCATCGCAGCTTGTCGAGCTTGGCGTGGCTGGCATCGACTACAGCATCGGAGTGATGCGCGACCACCCTCAGTGGATTGACGAGGCTCACTCGCTGGGCATGAAGGTTAACGTGTGGACCGTCAACAGCGACCGCGACATGGAGTGGTGCATCAACTACGGCGTGGACTTCATCACCACCAACGCCCCCGAACGCCTGCAAAATATGTTGGAACCGTGATTTATGGCTGAAAAGCCGACAAGAAACAAGCCGACAAGGCAATTGCCCTCCACGCTTCATGGGCGCGCTACGCGCTT
>CALDIG010000085.1 GCA_937904375.1 uncultured Prevotellaceae bacterium | reverse complement strand
GACTGGAGTTCAGACGTGTGCTCTTCCGATCTCGGATGCCACTGCGGTGAGGAAGGCGAGCACCTCGACGACATGCATGCCCACTTCTACTGCGAACGCTGCCAGCGCACCTTCTGCCTGAGCCGCATCTCAGCGCCTGTGGTGGCATTGCCTGGCAACTTCAAGGTTCACAGCATCAACTATGTGCTCAAAGGGCTATGCCCGCAATGTAACACGTCTGAATCACTGTCAGAACATCTATAGAAATAATACTTTTGTCTATAAAATCACTCCCTCCACCCATTTTGGACCGTCTCTTAGCTTTTTACAATTAAACTTAAGCTTCAACATCAGGTCAAAACAATAAATCATCAATAACATTCACAAACATCAAAATATCTACGAATATGAAAAGTAAATTTTATCACGCATTATCGAGCCTGGCGCTGTCGGCGGCTATCATAGCCCTTGCAGCACCGGCAGCGGCACAAGGACGCAGACCCGGTGGCCATGGCTCAGGAGGCGGTAACGACCGTCCAAACACATCGGTGCAGCGACCGACATCATCGAGCGGTCGTTCAGAACGCCCGCAGGTGAAAAACAGCGGTGGCGACAGCCGCGGCACGCAGGGAGTGAGCGGTTCGAGCGGCCGTTCTTATTCACCACCAAGCGGCGGAGACAACCGTCCGCGTGGTGGAAACCATGGTGGTGGCAATAATGGCGGAGGCAGAGGGTATGACAACGGCAACATGCGCCCTAATGCCCCAATCGGCAGCCCAGAGAACAAGAACTACAACAACCGCACTAATCAGCCCTCACAGCCTAGCAATAAAGGCGGCAATCACGGTAGTAATCCTGGTGGAAGCCCTGGTGGCAATCCCGGTGGCAATCATGGTGGCAATCCCGGCGGCAATCCCGGCGGAAATCATGGTGGCAACGGCGGTAATGTGACCCCTGGTTCCGGTGGACATGGTGGTGGCAATGGTGGCAATTACCGTCCCGGTGGAGGGCATGGTGGAAACCAAGGTGGCAACTACCGTCCCGGTGGAGGGCCAGGCAATAACCGTCCCGGTGGAGGATCAGGCTATAATCGTCCTGGTGGACCTCATCATGGTGGCATCAACCACGGCGGGCCACGTCCCGACTATGACCGCTATCGCTGGCACAGCAGCGTGCGCCCTCGCGGGCCTCGCGACCGCTGGTACGATCACTACCGCTACAACCGCTGGAGCTGGTTCTCCCCAATCGCACCCCCTTATCGTCAGTGGCGTCCAAGCATCGTGTGGTACTATCGCCCCATCATCCCCACTGGCTACCGTTACTATGCCTCAGCACCCATCATCTCGGGAGTCCTGGGGCTGGAGTTCGGCACCTATCTCGACGCTTCGCTCAACTATCTGTACTACAACGGCTATGACATCGATGGGTATCAAGACAATGTTGTTTATCTGCGCGATGTGAACATGATGGGATACAGCTGGCCCGATGTGATGCTGCAATACGACAACAATGGCGGTTTGTGCTACGTGGAGTTTGTCACTTCAGCATCCTATCAAGACGACTACCGCTTCCGCAGCATCTATAACTCAATGTGTAACACATTTGGCACTCCCATCAACAGCGGCAACGGCCACTTCTCGTGGTATGGCCGCGACGGCAGCGGATTTGTAAACCTCAATAATATGTATGACGGCGGACGCTACTACACAGTTCTCACATTCGGTGTGTAGAACTTAACACTTTACACTTAAAACTTAACACTTAGAATTATTCCCTTTTCATATTTCGCTCAACCTACGGCGTCGCTTCAAGCAACCTTGAAGTGGCGCCTTTTTTTGTACGACGGGCATGTTATACATCTGTGGTGAAAGTCCACTCGGGGCG
>CALDIG010000084.1 GCA_937904375.1 uncultured Prevotellaceae bacterium | reverse complement strand
TTTTTATAAGATCATTATGTCGTCATTAACAAGCCAACAATAAGATTTTTAGATAAAATAACTGAATAATGCACCGATTCTTCGCCCCCGATATTGCCACTACGCTTGCTCTTCCCGAGGAGGAGTCGCGCCACTGTGTGCGGGTGTTGAGGCTTGTCGAGGGCGATGAAATCGAGGTGATTGATGGCGCTGGCACACTTTATCGTTGCCGCATCGCGATGGCTCATAACAAGCATTGTGGGGTGGAAATCATCTCGCAACAGGCTTGTCCCCCTCACTGGGGTAGCAAGATAATGGTTGCTGTGGCGCCCACCAAGAACCTCGACCGCATCGAGTGGATGGCAGAGAAATGCACCGAGATGGGCGTGGATCGCATCACGCCGCTGCTGTGTCGCCACAGCGAGCGCAAGGTGCTCAAGACCGAGCGATTGCACAAGATTCTCGTCGCTGCAATGAAACAGTCGCTCAAAGCGCAACTGCCGCAGCTCGACGAACTCACTCCTGTTGAGGACTACCTCGCCGAGGAGAGCGACGCACAGCGTTTTATTGCCTATTGCGACGAGTCGCTGCCGCGCGAGGAGCGCAAGTCGCTGGCGCAGGTCTATGAACCCAACCGCGACGCTGTGGTGCTGATAGGTCCCGAGGGCGACTTCGACCCACAGGAGGTGGTGGCTGCCGTGAAAGCCGGTTTCGTGCCGGTGACCCTTGGCGAGAGCCGCCTGCGTACCGAGACCGCCGCCCTCATGGCAGTTGCAACGATGCACGCAATTTTAAGTGTTAAGTGTTAAGTTTTAAGTGTAAATTTCTACATAATCTAGAGCTTCTAGAAAATCTGGAATTTCTAGAAATTCTATACTATAAGATACAAATAAATACAATATAAATGCTCGATTATCTGAAATCATCATCAACGGGAAATTTCTTCCTCCTTGCCGGACCGTGTGTCATCGAGGGGGAGGAGATGGCGCTTAGCATTGCCGAGAAAGTTCTGGAATCAACCACCAGGCTTAACATCCCCTACGTGTTCAAGGGTAGCTACCGCAAGGCGAACCGCTCGCGCATCGACTCGTTCACCGGCATTGGCGACGAGAAGGCGTTGAAGATTCTGCGCAAGGTGGGCGACACCTTCCACATCCCTGTGGTGACCGATATCCACACTCCCGACGAAGCGGAGATGGCATCGCAATATGTCGATATATTGCAGATACCGGCATTCTTGTGCCGCCAGACCGACCTGCTGGTGGCGGCGGCGCGCGCCGGCAAGATGGTGAACATCAAGAAAGGGCAGTTTCTCTCTCCCGAGGCGATGCGCTTTGCTGTGCAAAAAGTCATTGACTCGGGAAACACCGAGGTGGCGATTACCGAGCGCGGCACCACCTTTGGCTATCAAGACCTCATAGTTGACTACCGTGGCATCCCCGTCATGCGGCAGTATGCTCCGGTCATCATGGACATCACTCATTCGCTGCAACAGCCCAATCAGAGCGCCGGCGTTACCGGAGGCCGCCCTGAGCTCATCGAGACTGTTGCCCGGGCCGCAATCGCCACAGGCGCCGATGGCATCTTCATCGAGACCCATCCCAATCCCGCCGTGGCAAAGAGTGATGCAGCTAATATGTTGCGGCTAGATTTGCTCGATGGTCTCCTCTCTCGATTGACAACATTGAAAATGGCGATTAAAAAAATTGATAATAATGGCGGGTCATACTCCCCCCAGCCCCCTCTAACTTAGAGGGGGAGCTTATCCACTAGGTTGATAAATAATAACACACAAATTATATAGGGGGCTTCTATAAATTAAACATTTGGCAGTCAGGAAAATAATTCGTAAATTTG
>CALDIG010000083.1 GCA_937904375.1 uncultured Prevotellaceae bacterium | reverse complement strand
TCGCTAGTTGTGCCGCTCGGGTTGCTCGCTAGTTGTGCCGCTCGGGTTGCTCGCTAGTTAGCCGCTTCACTAGTTCCCCGATCTCCGATCCCCGATAAACGAATAACGATAAACGATTCCCGATAAACGAATGAGAAAACTGCTGGAAAATACAAAGAAACACTTTAACAGGCGCACTTGGATTACCTTAATCATAGTGTGTGCCGCGTTGCTGCTAGAGCTGATTTCGGCGGCGCAGTATTACTACACCAAGCATCTTCTTGAGGACGAGCTCGAGAAAAAGGCCTCTATCGAGATAACGATGAAAGCCATCCTTGTCAAGAGTATGCTCAACGCCACCGAGCAGGTGCTTAACAGCCACGAGGACAACATATCCAAAGAACTCTCTGACCTCAAATCCGTAGGCAACACCATGAAGTCGATATTACAAGCCAACAGCTATTTTCAAGGAGTGGGTCTTGCCTTAAAACCAGGTTATTACAATAATCAAGATGAACTTTGTGAGCCTTGGGCATTTAATAAAGATGACAGCATCATTGTAAGACAGAATATCGCCAGTAGAGGTGATCACGACTACACGTTATTCCCCTTCTACACCCAGCCTATGCTCACAGGCAAACCCTACTGGAGCGACCCTTATATCGACAGCGTTGAGACACATTCATTAATAACCACTTATTCCATACCTATCATCGACAGTAAAGGCTCCACGGCAGGAGTCGCCGGCATCGACCTCTCGCTCGAATGGCTTAGCGACTCTCTCAACAACCGGCACATGTATCCGTCATCGTTCTGCTTGTTGCTCACCGAAGACGGCAATCTTATCTCACAACCACCCAAGAACCACACTCACTATAAGGATTTTGACGATGCCGCTCGCTTAATCAACGACGCGAGTGCCGAGGCGCGCACAGTCACCAAGAGCAAAATCAAGGTTATAGAGTTTGTCAACGAAGACGGTCAGGACGCCTGCGTCTTCTTCCACCACATGAAAGGCAATCCGCACTGGCTTGTGGCGGTGGTGTGCTATGACAATGAAGTGTATGGCGAGCTTTACAAGATACGCCTGAGAACTGGCTTGCTGATGCTGCTGGGCTTCCTGCTGCTGGGCTATATCATCTACCGATTTCTCAAGAACAACAAGCGCATGGCGCAGAACGAGAAGGAGCGCGACCGCCTCGACACCGAGCTACAAGTGGCGAAGCGCATCCAGAGCGAGATGCTGCCGCACGACGACGTCAGTCACAGCAACATCGCCATAGCCGCCACGCTGCTCCCTGCACGTGAGGTGGGAGGCGACATCTACGACTATTTCCTGCGCGACGACAAGCTGTTTTTCTGCATTGGCGACGCCAGCGGCAAGGGAGTGGCGTCGGCACTCATCATGTCGGTGACTCACTCCATGTTCCGCTCCTTCGGTTCGCGCGAGAGCAACCCCGCCCGCATTATGCAGAATATTAACCAAGCTGTGTGTCACGGCAATGATTCGAGCATGTTTGTCACCTTCTTCATAGGTGTGCTCGACCTGCCCACCGGACGGCTACACTACTGCAACGCGGGCCATGACACGCCCATTGTTGTCGCTGGCGAGCCTCACGGACTCGATGTGAATGCCAATATGGCGCTTGGCATTGTAGGCGACTGGTTCTATGAGGGACAGGAGGCAATACTGGCGCCTGGCGACACGCTGCTGCTCTACACCGACGGTCTCACCGAGGCTATGGACGCCAAGCACCGCCAGTTTGGGCTTCAGCGAGTGATAGACACCATCTCTCGGCATCAAGGCGATGATCCACAGCAGCTGCTCGATGCGCTCGCCACCGCCACTAGCGACTTTGTGGGCAATGCCCAGCAGAGCGACGACCTCACCATGCTGGCGGTGCGATACTCTCCTGCCGTGGAGCAAGTAATATTGAGTCATGACTTGACAGTGGAGAACGACCTGTCGCGCATCGTGCAGGTGAATGATTTTGTGACAGAGTTTTGCGACAAGCTAAACCTCGACAAGAGCCTCACCGCCAATATGCGCCTCGCCATTGAGGAAGCGGTGGTGAACATTATCAATTATGCCTATCCCAAAGGTGAGAAGGGCGACATCAACATTGTAGCATCGGCGACAAGCGACACCGTCAAGTGGGTAATCACCGACAATGGCGTGGCGTTTGCTCCCACCGATGCCCCCGACGTGGATACCTCGCTAAGTGCCGAAGACCGGCAGATAGGCGGCTTGGGCATCTTCCTGGTGCGCCAGCTCATGGACACCATCAACTACGAGCGCATCGACGGAAAAAATGTGCTCACGCTGACAAAAAACCTCTAACCATCGATTGCTTGAGAACTCGAGAACTCGATTGCTCGAAAGCTCGATTGCTCGAAAACTCGAAAACTCGAAAACTCGAAAGCCCGTTTACACACCTCTCCACTCCACCGTTCTTGCCTCGTGAGCTTCGGGGAGGACTAGATTCCTTAGCATTTTTTCTATTACTGATTGCGGCACAACATTCTCCCGCCCGCTGTTTCTTGTGAGCAAGGTTCTCCAGTCTGTCTCGAGATACACGATTCTCACTCTTGCGTGATAGCTTTCAAATAGATTTATCAACGACTGGCGCATCTGGGGCATAATGTTGGTGGCGTTCCACACAAACGGCTGCCGCTTTCTTAAATACACCTTTGCTTGTTCTCGTGCCATCTGTGCTACAGAGCCTTGTTTATCAGTCGGCGAGATTTTGTTAGCTCGTCTTATCTCATCGAGAGAGATGACTGGCATCCCCTCCATATTGTGATGAATCCAATAGTCTTTACCCGTCCCTGGCAATCCGCACAAGAGTGTCACCTCGCATCGGGAATCATCATGCAACGGCTGATTTTTCCAAACGTCACGTCTGGCGAGAAATGCCCTTCGAGTGTGTTCCGACGGGAACGTGTAGCAAGAGTCATAGCACTCCTCTTCTTGCGCCAGTTCCTCGCACAAAGCGATGTTGTCGAGGCTTTCCTGTTGGTCGGGGGCGATTCTTCCCAACGTGTCAGCTTTGCCGAGTGTGCATAGGTGCCTGATTGAGAACCATGGGGACAACAGTCCATTTGCCGCCAAGCGATGCAGCCTGAGTCGGGCATCATCGTTGTTGATAACGACAGGAGGCAAAGAGTGGTAACGCACAAGAAAGCAGATGGCCTCTCGCAGTTCAACAAGTTCCTTTGTTCCGCTCATACCATAGTCTTTCCACAACAGTTCACGTGCCATGCGACTTCCCTGTGGCGCATGATGCGGCGCGCTATAGTCGCTGTCATCAGTCACGGTGGTGCGTATTTTCCCCACATCATGAATCAGAGCTGCGACATAGAGTAGATGTTGCCGAGTATCATCAAGCTCTTGGTACTCAGGCAACGATTTCAGTGCCTCACAGACCATCATGGTGTGGGTGAAGACATCGCCCTCGCCATGATAGCGAGGCGATTGCGGTGTCTGTCGCATTCTGTCCTCAAACCTGTCAAGAACTGTTGTTTCTATTAGATTCCAGTCTATCATTTTTAGTTATCAATTATCAGTTGCGAGTTGTCAGTTGCGAGTTGTCAGTTGTCAGTTGCGAGTTGTCAGTATAGAAACTCAAAACTCAAAACTAATAACTGAAAACTCACAACTGAGAACTCAAAACTCAAAGAGTTCTTCTATTGTTTTTGTGATTCTGTTGGGTACGATGGGGCGGTCAAGCCAGTGAGACTGTGATTCTTCCACCGTTTGAAGGAACGAGGCACGCACATATTTCATGCGGTCAACCACCTCGCCGTTCTCCTCAACTTTGATGTAAATGCCTTCCATCAACCGTGAGGCATCGGTCTCCCGGCACACTTGTTCAACGTCTAATCCAAGCTTTTGGGCATCTTCACGCAAGTGCGTGATATGGTCATTGGTTATATATTTTGAGTTTCCTAAATGAGCAAGAATCTCATTGATGTCATTTAAAGCACCCGAGGCAAGCACTGGCACATGACAAACAGGAAGCCCTTTGAGTAGCGTGAGGCGTGACGGTGTGTCGAGAAACTTTCCCGACTCGCGGTCAAGCACATCAAATTCCATGAAATAATGCGGCAAGGCATCGTAATAGATGGAATGTTTGGCATACATCCACTCACCATACATGATGTAGCGGCAGCCAAGCACTTCATGGAACCTCTGGCTCTGCACGGCAGCCCACTGCTTCATCAGGTCGTAATGATGCTCGCGATAGCCTCCAGTGAGGAAATGCCCGCGACTTTGCAAATGCAGCTCCCCATCGCTGGAAAACGAGATCGCCGAATTGGCACCGTCAATCTTCTCTTCAAGCACCACATTTCGGCCAACTATCTCGCTGAAGCGCCGTTGCCTCAAATCCTCATCGCCAGGCTGCAGCCGCGACCCCTCAATGTGAGGCGTGCGAGGATATTTTATTATATCATTCTTTGTCATTATAGTTTGTTTATCGTTTAAACCATCTACTCTAATCTCTAAACACTAAACTCTAACCTCTAAACACTAAACTCTAACCTCTAAACACTAAACATCAAGTTTATAATATTATAAACTTGAATTAAATATATGCCACCATCACCCTGTGATTTGTCACCGACATGAATTTCACCTTGCTGCAGCCGTTCTTCAAAAACAATGTCTCCAAGTCTTCGTTTGAGAACAGATGGATATGCTCGGGATTGTCGTCGGGCTTGGAAGGAACCGACACTATGACGAGATTTCTCACAAGCCTGATAGCGTTGCGCACCACTGCCTCGGTGTCGGGAATATGCTCAAGCACCTCAAGCATCGTCACTACGTCAAACGACTTTTCGGGACACTGCCAAGTGCAGATGTCGGCTTGCAGCGGAGTGAGGTTGTCGATACCGCCATCATGCAGGCATTGCAGCAGCTCCACACGATGTGGCAGAATGTCGATACTTGTCACCCTCATTTCGGGGAAATCTCTTAGTAGTGGAAACAGGAAAGCTCCTCTACCGCTCCCCACATCAAGCAGCTCCTGGCATTTGCCAGCCGCCACAATACCATGCAAGACACCTAACACCACCTTCACCCGCGGCAAATCTTCCTTTACCTTGAAGTAGTGCATTTTCATTTCTTTAGGATCCTGATTCCCTTCATGTCTTTTCTCGTAGCCTCTTTTATAAGCTTCGGCGAGGTGTGTGATATATGTCATTTTGTATTATTATGTTTCGTTTTTGAGTGCTTTATTAGTCCGCGGCGTTCCAGGTCGGCGCAGCGTTGCTTGTTGAGTTTAGTCCAATGGCTGCGCTTGCGGCGTGCTTTACGATCTAACAAGTAACAAGCAAACAAGACAACAGATTATGAGTTGACAAGTTGAGAACTATGAACTGTGAACTGTTTTCTGTTTCTTCTTTATTCGCTTCGCTTGGGCTATAGCTCCTGTGGGGCATACCAGGCTGCATAGGTGGCAGCCCACGCATTTGGCACCGTTGATTTGTGGCTTATGGTCTTCGCCGAAGGTTATCGCCTGATGCCCTCCGTCCATGCACGACACGTGACAACGGCCACAGCCTATGCACTTGTTGCGGTCTATCATCGGGAAGAGCACTGTTGAGCGGTCGAGGTCGTTAGGCTTGACAAAATTAGGCAACTCCTCGCCAACAATCTCATCAAGACTCTTAACGCCACGCTCTGTCATGTAGTGCTGAAGGCCGAGTTTCAGGTCGTCGATGATGCGGTAGCCATACTGCATCACGGCGGTGCACACTTGCAGATTGGTACAGCCCAGCTGCAGGAACTCAAGTGCGTCGCGCCAAGTCTCGATGCCGCCTATTCCACTCATCCGCAAGCCTTTCATCACAGGGTTCTTAGCCATCTCAAGAATATACCTCAGTGCTATGGGCTTCACGGCACGTCCCGAGAGTCCAGAAATCGTCTTATGACCAGATACCATTGCGCGCTTGTCCATCGTCACGCTCTTGATGGTGTTGATGGCGCTGATGGCATCTGCACTGGCGAAGTAGGCTGCCATAGCGGGCTGGCTGATGTGTGTGATGTTAGGTGTCATCTTCGGGATGACGGGGATGTTGAC
>CALDIG010000082.1 GCA_937904375.1 uncultured Prevotellaceae bacterium | reverse complement strand
TAATATGACCGAAACATAAAACTCTCATATTAGGAATTTATAGAACCCACCTTAATAAGGCACCTCACAACGATGAGGTGCTTTTTTTCTTGAAAAAATTCCCAGATTAAAAGAAAATGTGTATTTTTGAGCACTGAAAAAGACAACAATGAAGTACTTATATTTATCAGAAAAAACGGTTCGACGGCTGCCGTTCTATCTCGCAATGGAGGAATATGCTGCACATTTGCTAAAGGCCGACGACAGCCTTGACGAACTGTTCTTTATGTGGCGTGTAAAGCCTACGGTCATATTTGGTCGAAACCAGCTGATTGACAGCGAGGTGAATGTGGGGTACTGCAAGACGCACGGCATTGAGTATTACCGCCGCAAGAGTGGCGGAGGCTGCGTGTATGCCGACATGGACAACATCATGTTCAGCTACATCACCCGCAGCGATGACGTGACAACTACATTCTCGCATTACACTCATGCCGTTGTTGAAATGTTGCAGGGACTGGGACTTAATGCCAGCGACAACAGCCGCAACGACATCATGGTAGATGGTCGCAAGGTGAGCGGCAACGCGTTCTACCACCTGCCCGGAGTGAGCATAGTGCACGGAACCATGCTTTACGACACCAATATGGAGAACATGCTAATGGCCATTACGCCGTCAAGCGTGAAACTCGACTCAAAGGGTGTGAAGAGCGTGCAGAGCCACATTACCACTTTGAGTGAGCACCTCACCATGAGCATCGAGGATTTTTGGAGCCATGTGGAGAAGACGCTGTGCGACGGCACTGTTATGCTCGGTGCGGGCGATGTGGCGGCGATAGAAAAAATAGAGGAAGGATATCTGACCCCCGAGTTTATCCTCGGCAACAACCCGCGCTGCAACATGGAGCGCGACGGCAGGATTGACGGCGTGGGAGAGTTCAAGATAAGCCTGGAACTCAACCGCAACATCATTCGCGAAATCAGCATCGCCGGTGATTTCTTCCTCCTCGGCGACCTGAATATTGTTACTAAACGCCTCAGGGGAGTGCAATACACCGCCCAAGCGATTGTCGATGCGCTTGCCGGTATTGACATGTCACACATTGTTATGAATATGACAGTGCTGCATCTTCTTGCTCTGCTGGGTCTGGAAATTCAATCTTGAAAAAACAAATACAGTTTATCAGCTTTTTTAACCACATACTATAATATTCTTAACTTTTAAATAGCAAATGAAAATCTTTTTTAAGCAAACAAAATGGAGTTATCTCGTATTGTCGGCATTCGCATTGCTCGGCACCGCACTGTTGAGCGGTTGTGACGAAGACAACGGATTGCCCTACTACGATGAAAACTCGCTCGACGCGCCCTTCCTCTTCACCGAAGGGTATCAAGACGAAATCCAGTATCCCTATGAGCTTGACACTCCGCTCTCTGACTGGCTGTCGCTCGTGCGTGACGACGTGAAAGTGTGCAAACTCAGCATTCCCGGAACTCACGACAGCATGACCGGCATGGGCTTCTACACCCCAGTTGTCAAGTATTTCTCCAACATCATGGCAATCAGCCAGGTATCGACTTTTGCTGAGCAGATGTCGTGTGGCATTCGTTTCTTCGACTTCCGTCCCGTTGTCGCCATCGACACTCTCGCCACGAAAGCCGAAGACCGCCAAATCCTGCGCCTTGCGCACGGCTTTACCGAGGTGAATGTGTCGCTCGAAGAGTCAATCGACTGGATGCAGCAGTTCCTCAGGTCGCACCCCTCGGAATTTTTTATCGTGAAGATACAAGCCGACAATGGCATGGAGAGCCAGCAAAACTGGACTATCTTGCTAAACAAGGTGCTCTCGTTGCCAAAATATCAAGGGCTGTTTGTCGAGAATTGGCGTCCCGACATCACCGTGGGCGAGATGCGAGGCAAAATTTTGTGGCTCAGCCGCTACGACCTGCGTCCTGTAAACCCCGCATTCCACTATCCAGTTGCCTACTGTGACTGGCCCGACGAGGATCCCGATGTCGATGAGGAAGTACACCCCGAGCAACAGCGCAGTTGCGCCATCTACAACATGGAGGACCCGAGCATCAAAGCCACACTATATAAGCAGGACTACTACAAGACCACTAGCGAGAAACGCTTGGCAACCAAGATTTCTACCGTGCTTGCCATGATGGAGAGTGCGCGCGAGGCTACCGCGAGCGACGAGAACATCTGGATTGTGAACCACTGTTCCGCCTATACCGAGGTCTCGGCAAGAGGATATATCACCAATGCCTCGAACCTCCATCCCAAGGTAATCGAGAATCTGCTTGCCAACGAGGGCACAGTGGGTATTATGCCCATGGACATGTCGTGCCACGACTACGTTCACTGTATCATCAACGGTGGCACTCCCTACCCCAGCGACTACCTCTACGGGTTCTACCCGCGCAGTCAGTCGCTGACCAATCTGCTTGTGATGTCGAATAAGAATTTTTTCAAATAATCAATATGCTTTGCTATAGTTATGAAACAGTTTAGACATTTTATATCACAATTTTGTCGTGTGGCAATAGTGATTTTGACAATAGCACTCATGGCACCTGCCATAAGTGCACAAGATAATAAAAACCTGAAACTTCACAGCGAGAACGGCATGTTGAACCACCTTGCGGTGGGGCTTCAGACGGGCTTGGGGGGCACTGGTATTGATGTGGCGATGCCCCTGCACCGCGTGGTCACCGTGCGGGCAGGCTTTGTGGGCAATGCTGTGGGCGACATCAAGTTCAAGGCTCTGAACACCGCAAGCGAAATCACGCAGATGCAACTCGTGGAGGACGATGCCATCAAGCGGGCTAAGATGGTTGACAAGGTGGAACTTGCCATCAAGCCTCGCTTTTGGAACGCATTTCTCATGGCTGAAGTACATCCTTTTCCAACCCCGTTCTATTTCTCGGCAGGACTCTTTGCCGGCAACCGCACCTTCCTGCACTTCCGCAACACCAATGATGGCGCTTTGGAATCGCTATATGATGCCAATAAAAAGGTTGAAGACTACAACACCAATTTCCACACCAACTATCCGCCTGTGGGACTCAAGTTTGGCGATTATGTGTTCACCGCCGACGAGAACTACAACATCGACGTGAAGATGAGGACTTGGGCTGTGAAGCCTTATCTGGGTATAGGCTTCGGGCAAAGCATGGCACGCCACCACCGCTTGAGCGTCGCTGTCGACGCCGGTCTCTTGTTCTGGGGCTCACCGGAATTTGTGTTCAACAACGGTCAGAAAATCAAATCTACCTCAAAAGAGTCGGGCATCACACACTTTGTCTCATGGTTTAGTGCTTACCCCATGATACAGATACGCCTCGCTTACAAGATATTCTGAGACATATCCGGGATGATGGGATGCAACCGCACTCGACCGCAGTTTCTTCCGCAATTATTATAGCGTGGGACATGCGCATTTGGTGTTTTTTCACTTTTAGTGAAAGAAATGATGGTTATCTCAAAAAATAGTTTTACCTTTGTAGACTAAATAACATATACCATCTTTGTTAACAAAATTAATTATAAATATTTCTTAAAACAACTATTATGAGTGAAAACAAATTCACCTGTCTTCACGACAAACATGTAGCTCAAGGAGCGCTGATGAGCCCCTTTGGCGGATTTGACATGCCCATCCAGTATGCCGGCATTGTAGAGGAACATAACGCAGTGCGCAACGCAGTTGGCGTTTTCGACGTGTCGCACATGGGCGAGGTACACATCACCGGCCCAGAGGCTCAAAAGTTTGTGAACTACATCTTCACCAACGACATCACCAAGATGGAGGTGGGCGGCATCCAATATGGTATGATGCTCTACCCTCACGGTGGCACCGTTGACGACCTGCTGGTCTACAGGGAGTTTGAGCCTGACCACTATCTTCTCGTGGTCAATGCCGCCAACATAGACAAGGACTACCGCTGGATACTAGACAACAAGGAAGGGTTCGACGTGGAAGTCATCAACGATTCTGACAATTGGGGCCAGATCGCAGTTCAGGGCCCTCAGAGCGAGCAGTATGTGGCGGGTACGCTTGGCTTCGCCCAGGCAGCAGACCTTACGTTCTACACATTCAAGGATTTCAGCGCCGAAGGTTCGAGGGTCATCATAAGCCGTACCGGCTACACCGGTGAGGACGGATTCGAGATATATGCCGCCCCCGGAATCATCCGCAAGTTCTGGGAAACCCTGATAGATGCAGGAGTGACTCCTTGCGGACTCGGCTGCCGAGACACCC
>CALDIG010000081.1 GCA_937904375.1 uncultured Prevotellaceae bacterium | reverse complement strand
GACGTACTTTTCCGTGACGTACTCTCCGAATTCGCCTGCCATAAACGCAGAGCCGTTACCCATTGAGTCGGCACCTTCGCTGCTGTGAATATCCTTGTAGCAGCACCACGTCGGATCTCTGCTTCAACTCTGCCGGGATATATCCGACTGCGATTATACGATCAGGAATCAGACGTTCCGTCATCTCAAAAAAACCGTTCAGGAAACGCTTCCTCGAATACTTGTTAAAATAACATCCGTTGCCGGAGACTGCTACCGTTCCGCCGGGGCGAAGACCGTCAAAGCACCACAAATAACTTTCCTGATCAGACCAACTGACGGTCGGGATAATTTTAATGTTATTGCATTGCATCCAAAACGCAAGCGCACGGTTACGGAAGCAATTCCAGATCTGAACGGCTCTCGGTAAATCGCCGTAAAGACTAAAATCCGGAGTTATGACGCCTTCAAAACTTTTCAGTAAATTAAGATATTTGTTCGGTTGCTGCCAGACGCATTCAAAGTTAAAATCTTCGGCGAAAAAATGAAGGAAAAGTCTCTAAAGGTGCTGCTATAGGCACTGCCGTTGGAGTGGGTGTGGCAGCCGCTGTCGGAGGAGCCGCAGCCGGTGCCACCGTCATCAGCGACGCGCTTGGCAGGAAACACTACGACCTCAGCGACGATGACGACGATAATATCATCGACGAGCCTAATGGCAAGGACGACAACGGTTACTATGATGACGACAAGGACCTCGATAACAGAAACGACAATGACGAGGTGGCACCTCGCGAGGAACGTCGCCGCGACGACGAGAACTTCCGCGACGACGAGAACTTCCGCGACGACGAGAACCGCCGCGACATCAACAATCCCAGGAGAGGATATGACAATAATGGCGACGACATCGACGGCAGGACCGACGCTATCATCGAGCGCGACCAGATTGATGTTGACATCCCCGAAGGAGAGTGGCAACCGGTGGGGTGGCGCACCGTCACCGATGAGGACGGAAACGAGGTGACAGGTATGCTCTTTGAGGACGGCAACGGCGGATATGTCGTTATCATAGAGGGTGAGCCGGGTTCGGGCATCTACGACGTGGCGATGAACCCCAACAGCGGTGAGATGCTGCCCATCTCCGACCAGCTCGCCTACACCCGCGGCGACCTGGAGGCAATGATAGATCCCGACGGCGGATACATGGCCCCTGGCGACGAGGACCGCATGTTTGCCGAGAATCCCGACATCGACAAAGACATCATTATCACCGACAATGGCGACCTCACCGCGCAGAGCGACATGCCCGATGATGGAGGAGACACCTACTATGAAGATGGCGGCTATTATGACGGTACTCCCGATGAGGACGTTATTCTTGATGACCAGACCGACATCATCACCGACGACGGTATTGTCATGACCGACGACATCATCACCGACGACGACAGCATCATCATGGACGATGACGACTTCATCATAGACGATGAGCAATATGCCATGGTTGATGAGGAGGTGATTGTCGATGACGAGGAGCTGGAGCAGTATCTCGGCGACGATGAGATGGCAGAGGTCAACGACGACCCTGTGGAGTTTGTTGACGACAGCCAAGACCTGATGGCCGACACCGCCGGCTACATGCCCGAGGACACCTACGACGACTCAATGGAAATGGATGCCGACCTCTATGACGACGGAGGCATCGACATAGTGTAAAGAAGATGGTTTTTTACTATGAATCAAGAAAACAATAACCTACCAGAGCAAACCAATCTCAAGTCAGTGACCTGCAGTCACTGCGGCAAGAGATTGAATGTGAGAGTGCCGACGATACCGGGACGATACAAATTCAACTGTCCGCAATGCATGGAGAAGGTGTCGTTTGTGGTACCGGCAGCACCTGGCATAGAGCGCAAGGTGCTGAAGTCCGACGTCCTCGACGACAGGGTGATTTCACGCCGCTTGCCCAGAAATGTCAAGCCCGCCATGCCACAGGGGACCAGTGCTCCGGCATCTATACCCCAAGGCGACACACCATTTATCCCTGTGCTGGGAACGCCGGAGATGGTTCATGGCAAGGATTACTACAAAGTGACGAATGTGGCGCAGGTGGGACGTCAATACCGCTTCGAGTGCCCTGGCTGTCACAAGGATATTGTGATTAATCCGCAGGTGGCGGGTAAGACCATGCAGGTGAAATGCTCGAAATGCGCCACCGTGGTAAGATATAAAACGGCGGCAGAGGGAGCCGAAACTCCTAGTCCTAAAACTCCACCACCACTCCCACAGCAGTCTAATGACGCGGAGCAGCGCACTGTACGTTTAGGCAACTATGGCGACAAGAGAGAGCGGGCGGGACATGCGGAGCTACCTTCTCCTCATGATTTCACCTTCAAAAAACCACATGGCATGCTATGCTGGAAAACCGGCTCGCTCATGAAGCGCACTAAGGTCTATAATCTGCTTCCTGGTCGCAACGTCATTGGGCGCTTCGACCGCGATATGCCAAGCGATGCGATGATTAGTGGCGATGATGAGATGAGCCGCCAGTCGATAGAAATCAATGTGTTCCAAAAACAAGGCTTTCACGACCACATCTATGAGCTCAGGATTCTTCGTTCCACCAACACAATCTATATCAATGGTCGTCCCGTGGACAATAAAAGAATAGTTCATCTGAGCTATGGCGACACCATACGCATGGGCAAGACTAATATCTCTTTTATTAAAGTTGCCGATAACAGATTATGAAAATCTCTACAGCAGTAGGTCATTCTTTTCATCAGATAGGCGAGCGCGACAACCAGGAGGACTCGCGCTTTCCCGATGCCGACCGCAGCCGCAAGGGACAGATGTTCTTTGTCGTGTGCGACGGGATAGGGGGCAGCGAGAGAGGAGAGCTGGCAAGCAGCATCGTGGCGGCGCACTTCGGCAAGAGGCTCTCGAAGATGAACCTCAACGAGAGCTTTGGCGACAAGCAGATGCTCGAGGTGCTCGACGACGCTTATATCGCCCTCGACAATGCCGCCAACGACAGCAACCGCGACATGGGTACCACGCTCACCATGCTGTGTTTCCATGCCGGGGGATGCGTGATGGCGCACATTGGCGACAGCCGCATCTATCACATCAGGCCACAGCAAGGCATCATCTATCGCAGCTATGACCACTCCCTCGTCAACCAGCTGCTGCGCATAGGGCAAATCACCCCCGAGGAGGCCGCTGTCTTCCCCGACACTAACGTGATAGTGCGGAGCATGGGACCCACCGAGAGCGACCAGCGGCGGCACATGGCAACGGTGTGCTATTCCACCGACGTCAAGGAGGGGGACTATTTCGTGCTTTGCAGCGATGGAGTGCTGCACTGCGTCACCGACGAGGAGCTGGTGGAGCTGCTCTGCTCACCGCTCAGCGACGAGGAGAAGGTGGCGGAGCTGGCTAACGTGTGCGCTTCCAGCCCCGACAACAACACCGCCTGGGTGGTGCGCATCGAGCATGTGGAGCTCACCGCCGAGGAGCAGGAAGCGGCGCAAACCGGTAACGTGTCGGTGCCCACGCTTCGCGACCTCGAGTCGGTGACCCGCGGCAAGTCCACTTTAATGACCCGCTTCCGCAAACTGTTCTCGTAGCACTCGCTACACATTATATATAATATCTTGTTGACAAGGAAGCAAGGAAACAAGAAAACAAGAAAACAAGAGAACAAGAAAACAAGGACACAAGAGAACAAGAAAACAAGAGAACAAGAAAACAAGGAAACAAGAGAACAAGGACACAAGAGAACAAGAGAACAAGAACACAGGGACACAAGGACACAAGGACACAAGGACACAAGAAAATGGCAATGGTGTCGGTAATGTATTGCGCCACGTTGTGGCGTATGCCCCCTCCAGTAAATATAAAAAACTTTAAACTCTAAACTCTAAACTAAAATGAGACGATATACATTATTTATTTTGACATTGGCACTGGCAGTGACATTCACTACAGCCGGTGCGCAGAAGAAGGGTTCTGCAAGCAACAACAAGAAAACCGAGAAAGCTGTTGAGAAAACTCCGCTCCAGCAGCTGCATGACCGTGCCGCTAGTGGCGACGCCGAGGCGATGCTCTTGCTTGGAAAGGCCTATTATCAAGGGTCGATGGGAGCAGAACAGAGCTATGAGATGGCGGCGAAGTGGTTTCAGGATGCCGCCGAGGTGGAGACCCCTGCGGCAGCGCCTTTCAGCGCCGAGGCTAAAGGGTGGCTCGGACTGCTCTACTACAACGGCGAGGGCGTGAAACAAGACCTGGAGCGTGCCAAGAGTCTCTTCCTCATCGCCACCAAGGGAGGCTTTGAAGGGCTGGTGGAGACGTTCGACGAGATGGCTAAGGAGGGCGACATCTTTGCGTGCCGCTTCATGCAGGAGTGCTACGATAAGGGCGTGGGCGTGAAGCGCAACACCGACAAGGCGGCAGAGTATCAACGTCTTGCAGCCGATGCCGGCGACGAGGAAAGCTACATGCCGGCAGGGCTTTATCTCTACAACAACGGCAAGCATGGCGACGCCTTCCGCTACTTCGCCAAGGCCGACTCGCTAGGAAACATCAAGGCGTCCTACTTTTGCGGTCTCATGCTCTTAGATGGCGACGAGGGAGTGGAGCAAGACAAGGCTAAGGGATTGGCACTCTTGCAGAAAGCTGCCGCCGAGGGGCATGTGGCGGCAAACCTCAAGCTCGGCGAGGGATTCCTCTATGGCAACGGCGTGAATATTGACAAGGAGAAAGGCGCGAGCATGATAAAGGTGGCTGCCGAGAAGGGCAACAACAAGGCGCAGTGGCTGCTCGCCAACTGCTACCGCCTGGGAGAGGGATTGCCACGGAACTATACCCTCGCGGCGCAGTGGATGTCGCTGGTGGCGCAGGGCAACAGGGCGGCGGAGTATAAGACGCTCATCGCCGACCTCAAGCAGAGGAACGACCCGTTCTACTCCTATCTCAAAGGTCTATATGAATACAACATCACTGGCAACTGCGACGCAGCTATCGACCTCTTTAAGGCGGTGGAGAAAGCGGGAGTGACCGACGGCACCACCTTGCAGGGCGTGGTGCTCACCAACAAAAACTACACTAAGCGCGACATGAAGAAAGCCGCCAAGGCGTTTGACAAGGCGTCTAAAGACAGTCCGCTCGCTTGCTACTATCTCTCCTATCTCATGGAGAGCGGAGAGGGCGTGAAGAAGGACGCTAAAGGCGCACTTGAGATGCTCACTAGGGCTGCCGACGGCGGATGCGCAGTGGCACAGTGCCGACTCGCCGACAAGTACGTCAAGGGCAGCGGTGTGGGCATGGACGTGGAGAAGGCAGCTAAGTACTACCTCCTCGCCGAAGCGCAGCACGCTCTCTCTCCCGATGCCGCCAAGCAGCTTGCAAAGCTCTACGAGAGCGGCATAGCCAAGCTCCCCGAGGGAGAAGATCTACAAAAACACATCGACAACCTCAACAAGACAAAAGAAAACAACTCGCTACTCAAAATGCTCGCAGGAACCAAATTTTGAAGTGGAATTTCCACTTCAAAATTTGGAGTTTAGAGTTTAGAGTTTAGAGGGACTATGTAGGGTCAGGGCATGCCCTGACCGCCCCCCGCGCGGCAGGAGAATCGCCACCGCCTGGCGTAATGCGGACACGGCACACGCTGCACACGGTGAACGCCGCTCTCATATTTGAGAGTGCCATACACGCCGTTGCCTGTGACGCTGAACACAATCTCCTTGTAGCCTCCCGCAGCTCCCTCGCTGCAACTCGACATCTCGATTTTCCAGCCCCGGCTCTCGCAATAGCGGGTGTACATGCGAGCCAGGTCGCCGGCAAAGAGGGCAGCCTCGTCGCCGCCTGTGCCGCCACGAATCTCGATGATGGCGTTTTTCGAGTCTTCAGACGGATTACTTCTTCTCTTCTCTTCTCTTCTCTCTTCTGCATTCCTCTTTTCCTCTTCTTTTCACTTCCTCTTCTCTTCCTCTCCTCTTCTTTGTCACAATCCGTTATGTGGGTCGTGAGGTAACACCTCACGAGATAGATTATTCTCATGTTTTAACTTTATGATACTATGCCTTTAACCGATGAACTGAAACGGTGGCTTGATGCTCACCCTGAGCTGCGGTCGTCGCCGGGGAAGCGTCAGCGCAAGGTGGGTCACGACTACCGCAGCCGCTGCATCTACCTGGTGACGTTGTGTGTTGATGGCCGCGACCGTATGCTAGGGGAGCTGAGTGCTCCCGACGAGTATCACCGCATTCCGCATGTGGTGCTCAGTGCGTTGGGGAAGGTGGTGCTCAAGGTTTGGAATGACATCCCCTCGCATTACCCTGCCGTGCGTGTGCTGAAGCTACAAGTGATGCCCGACCATGTGCATGGCATCTTGTTTTTCACTGAGCCAGTGCCTTATCACTTGGGGCAAGTGATAAATGGTTTTAAAAAGGGCTGTAACGATGCCGTGAAGGCTAGTAGCGATGGCAGGTTCCGCAAGTTGTGGGAAGACAGTTATGACGACACTATCTTGACCGACAAGTGGCAACTGAAACACATGACTGATTACCTTGCCGACAATCCCCGGCGGTTGTGGGTAAGGAATCACAATGGCGAGCTGTTCACCAAGATGAGGGTGACGGTAGCCGGCAGCGATGCCATGATGATGGGAAACGCGCATCTGCTGAGCTATGAGAAGAAGCTATATGTGCAGTGCACCAACAGGCTGAGCGGCGAGGAGCTGGAGCAGAGGAAGCGTAACTTCATCGCGAAGTGTGAGGAGGGTTATGTACCCGTCACAGCGGGCATCAGCAAAGTGGAGAAGGCTGTGAAGAACTGGGCTCTTGAGAATGGCCATGAGATGATACTGGTTACCGATGATGGAATGGGGGAGCTGTGGAAGCCCACTGGACGACTGTTTGACGCTTGTGGCAATGGCAAGCTCCTGATAGTGGCGATGGGGCAGCCTCACCGCTATTCTCGCACTATAAAGCGCGAGGTGTGCCTGATGCTCAACGAGAAAGCTCTAGCGATAACTGAAGGGAGGTTCTCTCATTCGCAAGGCGGCGCCTTGCGAGACTCATCTCATTCGCAAGGCATCGCCTTGCGAGAAGTGGACTGATTGTGACGCTTGGTCTCAATCTTTTTTCTTTTTCTTTCTTTTTCTATCTTCATTTTTTTCCTTATTTTTGTGGCGATATTTTAAAGAATTGAGTCCACTTTAAAAAGTCGCTTTTTGACGAAAATCAAACAAAAACAACAAAACAACACAAATCTAACAAACTTTATATCAATAAAATAGAATTCGTTATAATTCGTTTAATTCGTGTGCTTTTATTTTTTAAAGTGGACTCTAAACTCAAGTTTCTAAAGAAATATATATCAATCGCTATTAATCCATAATCGATTGTTGTTCAGCCTCTTCGAGGTTGGGATTGAGGGCTTGCAGCACCCCATGTTTTACCCCTCTGGGGTAATCGCCTCTTCGAGGCTAACAGTCACATCTACAACCAAGTAGCACATTAGAAACTTGAGGAAAACGGATGACGGATGAGAACACCAGGTGTTTTGCTATTGATTTCAAGAAAATTTTCATCCGAAATCCCTAATCCGAACTCCGTAATCCTCAAGTTTTGAAGTGTTTATCACTTCCGAAACTTGAGAATCATAGAATTTAGAGGTGTCGGCTGTTAACCTTTGTAGAGTTTTTGTCATAAAGGGTGTAAAAGATAAATTATCTACATCAAAAAAAATAATACAATCATGTTAACAACAGTAAGTGATATGAGAACTTCTATTTTTAGTAAGACCATTATGGCACTATTATTTGCCATATTCGTATCATCAGCCGGCATTAGCGTTGATGCAAAAGTTAAGAAGCACAAGAAGAACAGTAAACAAACTTCTACCGCAATGCCAGCAGGGTATAGCAAGGCTTTAGTTAATAAGGCGAAAGCCGGTGACACCTACGCACAGGTGCAATTAGGCATGTGCTATGAGCAAGGCGATGGTGTTCAAGCCGATGAAAAGAGTGCTTTATATTGGTACGATAAAGCCGCAGCAAAAGGCCATCCCTATGGCCAAGCACTTGCAGCAATGATGTATCTTCAAGGCAGAGGAACAGAAGTAAATGAAGCCAAAGCCTTTCAGCTGGCTCAATCTTCGGCAAATAAGTCTAATGCTTATGGAGAGTATGTTCTTGGCGCATGCTATCTATACGGATTAGGTGTCGAGCAGAATGTAAAAAAAGCATGGGATTGGCTGATGAAAGCATCTAACCAGGGTGTTGAATATGCCAAGAATACTCTAAATGAGATTCTGGCAGATGAAGACTTGGCATTTGAGGCAACATACGATTATAAAGATTGGAATTCTGATAGTAAAGCATGGGCAAAAGCCAAATCATTGAATACAACTAATGCTTACCTTAAGTACCTTGAGCTATATCCAGAAGGTCTTCACACAGCCGATGCAAATGATGCATATGTAGAAGCGTCTATTGATAAAGCGCTGAAAGGCGAATACTACAATTTGCCACAATATGAAAAAATCAATAACACATATGGCACAGAGTCAACAAGTGAAATACAAAATAAGACTGATTACAGAATTGAGGTCCTATTTAGTGGACCCGAAAAGAAGCGTGTTGTGATAAATAAAAATGAGACTAAAAGTACCGTCCTAAAAAATGGCTCTTACAAAGTTGTCGCCAAAGCACTTAATGGCAATGTTGGCAAATATTATGGAACAATGAAATTTGATGGTGGGGTTTATAGTGGATATTTTTATATTACCTCTTCACCTCGCTGATGCATAAAGAATTAATAATGAACTGGGCAAATAGTAATCTCTAATTATAAGTGTTTATGGAACCTAAACTTTTGAAGTTTTTTGATAATGAGATAAATGCTATAGACATCAAGGTAAGACTTGAAGAAGCCGGCATTAAATGTGTGTTGCACAAAGAGCCCAAAACTGTGGTAAATGTGTTGACTGACCCCACCGAAGATGGAGTTGCTGTATATGTCGATAAGAAAGATTATGCCGAGGCAAAGGCTGTCCTTGACTCTTATGAGCTGGAACTGGAAAATGCGCTTTTCGCTGAAAATGAGAATTATATGGATTCGGAGTCCCAGGTCATTGATGATCCCTATATGCTTAACAATGCAGAGTATGGAAATACTGATAATGCAATAATAGATAATGAGCAAGAAGAGGAATATGACTGGGAAGCAGCCGAAGCTAACGAACAATGGAAACAATCGGGCAAGCAAATACTTTATGGACTTTTATGGGGAGTTGGAGGTGCACTTGTTTCGATAATAACCTATGTTAATGCTGCCACATCGCCAACTGGTGGGCATTTTATCATTGCTTGGGGAGCCGTGCTTTATGGAATAACTCTTATTTTCAAAGGGTTAGACTACCGCTTGTCTAATTCCAAACCAGATGGTGATAGTTGCTCAGAAGAAGAAAGACGAGCAAAGAAGAAAAAGAGGCGCTGGCTCCTTGGATTAGTGGTTATTGTTGCCATAGCAGCTATTGTTTTATTTAATACCAAAGATAATAAGAAATCGAATGTTGACACGCAAGTGATAGAACAACGTGAAAAAACAGCATTAGCCGACTATAATAAACCGCAATACATAATAGATGAGAGTCTAATGGAAGATGGCGAGGTGACAAATGGGCAAATAATCTTCAAGCGACCGGAGGGTTACATGAAGAAATATCCTCTTGACCCTGAACTGCCTAACGGATACTACGGATATCACATTTCCAACAACAAGAGAGCCGATGGGTGGGAGCTCTTTGTGAGTTCCTCAATAGCTGATTCTGAACCAACAGATGAAGACCTCAACCAGTTGACTAAGAGTTGGGCACCTGAATGGACGAAACAATGCAAGATGTCAACAATAAAAAATGCAGTTCATAATGAGAGAATTGGACGAGTTTTTGAGCGTGAATACAAGTATTCACATGCGGGTTCACAAGACATAAAAGAAGAGATTGTTGTAATTTACAACAAGCAATTTTCAAAAGTATGCGTTATCGCCGCTTTTGAAGCTTATGGCAAATCAGCTCCAGTCAAGTCAATAAAAGAAAGTCTCAAGTTTTATAATACAATAAAAGAATAAGTGTCATGCGCAAAACTAAAAAAACAAGAATGACTCTATTATTATCTTTAATGATAATAGCATTAATGACTGGCTGTGCTAACAATGAGTCGCGAATTAAATTACAGAAATTAGTCGATGACTTAGACAACCATTGTCCCATAAAGTATGACATCGCAACATGCGTCGGAGCCAGAATAATTGACGATGAAATGGTTGTAAATTATGTTTATGATGAAAATTTCATAAATTTAGACGTATTAGAGCAGAGACCTGATTTCACCAAACGCTTTGGCTCTATGCTATTTAACGAATCGGGAAGCGAAGAGCTTTTTAAATTGCTTATCGCATCGGGTTGTGGCTATAAGGTCATATACAAAGGCTCTATAACAAAGAAAGAGACCGTTATTCATTTCAGCAATGAAGATATAATAGAGATAAGAAAACATCCACAAAGTGTGTCTGATTTACTCGATTGGCAAATAGAGATAACCAAATCTATGCTTCCGAAACAATTCGACGAACTTGGAGATTTTGTTAGCTTGGAACAAGACAGCATTTCGGTTTCCTTTATTTATTCAATCAATGAAGAAAAAGTGAGCATGAAGCAACTTCAAGCCGCTAAAGATGAGGTCGCAACTGAGCTTAAGACAGAACTGAAAGAAGAATTGACATCGCCTAAATCCACCTCAAAACCGTTATTAATGCTTGTTATTAAAGCAGGAAAAAATCTTCGATATGTCTATAAAGGCAACAAAACAGGAAAAACAGCATCAATTGACATCTCAAACCAAGAACTAAAAGAAATCGCTGGCGTATACTAGACTATCTGCTGTGTAATATCATTCTCTTTTGTTGAGAAACAGTTTCCCATCAGCGTTTTTGCAACTGTTCAGCGATTCTTGTGCGTTTAGGTTGACACCCTGTGAGCGTCGAAGACGCTGGGCGGGTCGAAGACCCGACTTTGTGCTTAAGACCATGCCAGAACCCAAAAGGGGGTCGCAGCTTGGTCCAAAGACTATCAATCTGAAAAGTGCGTCGAAGACGAACTTCACCCGATTGCTCGCCAAGCGAAAAGTCTAAAATTCTGACTGCTTTGAAGTTCGCCTACGGCGCACATCATTGCTTGTATCAATGACCAAGCTGCAAGGGTCTTCGACCCTCTTGCATGGTCTTTCAGATAAATAGCCTCTAACGAGGCATTTAGCGTCTTCGATGCAATCGCTGAACAGAGTTACGCGTTTTTGCAACATGTTGTAAAAATGTGAAAAATAGACAGGAAAAAATTCATGCTATGTAACAAATTAGTTGTATTTTTGTAAAAAACTTAAGTTTCTAAAGTAGATTTATGCTACCTCCC
>CALDIG010000080.1 GCA_937904375.1 uncultured Prevotellaceae bacterium | reverse complement strand
GGTGACCTGCTCGCAGCCGATGAGAAAGGGCTGGTCATCGCCGTGGACGTTGACCCCGACGGCAGCGCGGGTGAGGCCCTGCATGAATTGCAGGAAGCCTACTACAGCGTAAAGCCCGAAGTCGATGAAAAGGCGTGGCAGGAGTTTCTGACTGCCGATGCTGCCTATAGAGAAAAGCTGGTGCAGGAACAGCAGAAGAAGCAGCGTGAGGCCGAGGAAGCGGAGCAAAAGCACCAAGCCGAACTGAAGAAACTGAAAGAGCAATATTTCGGCAACAACGCTGCCGAGAATCTGGAGCAGTACAATGCGGCCATGGCCAACCTCGAGGAGGTGTACCAAGCCGAAGTCAAGGCTGCCGGCGACAATGCCGCGGAGAAACTACGCATCGATGAGGCTTACGAAAAGGCGAAGCTCGCCCTGAAGAAGAAGTACAACCAGGCAGGAAGTGAGGCTGACCGCAACGCGCTGGAGAAATGGAACCAAGACCTGCTCGACTGGCTCAATGGCGACGGGGGCCAGGCACTCACCAAGTCGGTTGAGGCTCTGACCAACGGAATGTCCTCAATCTTCTCGCAGCTTTCCTCGCTGGTGCAAGCCGAGATGGAGATTGAGACTGCCGCCATTGAAAAGCGCTACGAGCGTGAGGTCTCTATGGCCGAGGGAAACAAGTACAAGACGAAGCAGCTGGAGAAGCAGAAGCAGAAAGAGGTCGCAAAGGTCAAAGACGAGGCGAACCGCAAACTGTTCGCCATGCAGGTTATCCAAGCCGTGGCACAGACAGCAACCGCCGCGCTCAACGCCTATTCGTCGGCTGCGGCTATCCCGGTGGTGGGCTACGTCATCGCCCCGATCGCGGCGGCTATGGCCGTGGCCGCTGGAATGATGCAGGTGGCCGCCATCAAAAAGCAGCAACAGGCATCACAGGCACAGGGCTACGCCGAGGGCGGCTTCACACGTCCAGGGCGCGTCGATGAGGTGGCAGGTGTGGTTCACGCAGGGGAATGGGTGGCTTCGCAGCGACTGCTCGCCTCGCCGGTGGCTCGCCCATTGATTGAGGCGCTGGACTATGCGCAGCGGACAAACACTATCGGCAGCCTACGGCAAACCGATGTGAGCCGCACGATCACTGCTCCCGCAGTGCTGGCGCAGTCACAAGCCCCAATGGTCATTGTTCAGGAAAACAATGCCCTGCGTGATACGATTGCTCGCTTGAACGAAAGGCTCAACGAGCCTTTCGTCACCGTGAACACCGTGACCGGCGATCTCGGCATCAAGCAAGCCCAAGACGATTACCAGCGACTGATGAATAACAAGTCACCAAAGAATAAACGCAAGTAACTTATGGCTGTATCTCTAATTATCAATGGGCAGGAAGCCTCGCTGAAGAAAGGCTCGTCAATAGAGTATGTCTCGGAAAACCGTATCTTCACGGATGCCGATGACTACTCTATGGAGATTGAGCTGCCGCTTGCCGAGTGTCCGCAGAACATCGCTATCTTCGGACACCTCACACGAAAAGATATTGACACGGACAAAATCTTTTTCGACGCGGTGTTGCAAGACACCATGTTTCGTAAGGTGGGTGCCGTGGTCATCACAGGCATCACCCACGAAAGCGTCAAGGTGCAGTTCCTCGAAAAACGCTCGTACCAGAACTTCTATCCGCACTTCGATGAAACTTACATCGACGAGCTGGATTTGGGTGAGTGGCCACACATATTCCCCGACAATATCTCGTCGGGCGGTATGTCGGGCAGTCGCCCAGGATGGGAAGACGCGGTTTATATGACACCTGCCCAAATGTGGGCACGCTGGCAGGACTATACGGCTCTGCCGTGGGTGAACAACTATAGCGGAAATTTACAAAATTGCGCAAGGTGGAATAGTAGCCAAAATAAGTATGAATGGAAAGTAGTGGGCGATGACGACAACGACACGGACTTCACCCGTGGCTTCTCGTTCCAGCCCAATCTTCTTTGGCTCACCAAGAAGATTTGCACAACGCTCGGCTATGACTACGACTTCGCCAAATGGGAGAATAGCGACTACAAGTACCTGCTAATATGCAATACGCTGCCGTATTCATGGAGCAATCGCAAGTGGGCGGCTGCGCTGCCGCACTGGACGATTAACGAGTTTTTCAAGGAACTTGAAAATCTGCTCCTGTGTGAGTTCGACATCGACCATGCCCGAAACAAGGTCACTTGCTCGGTCACGGCGGAGAACCTGACGGCGGCAGGGCTGGTTCACATCGGCAAGGTGGTGGACGCTTTCAGCGTGGAGGTGAATAGTGAGGAGGACAGCGACAACAGTTACAAGGCGATGCGCAATCAAGGCTACGCCGATGGCGGCCACCGCCTTGACAACATCTATAACGCACAGTGGTACATCGAGCGGATGACACGAGCCGACGGCACGGTGAAATGCACCGAGTGGGCTACGCTCTCCGACCTGCTCAACAGTGAGTTGAAGCAGGACGCGGTGCTTGACACCGGCGGCAGCCGTAGCGACTACGCCGAATATCCGGGTGGTAAATGGGGATTGCACCATGTGCAGGACATAGACACATACTTTGTCCTGGAAGTGATGAAACGCGTGGAATATCGTACCACGCCTTTCACCATCAACTCCGAGGCATTGAAGTGGGGCAATGTGTGCCGACTCGTTCCCGTGAATCGCTTCGGCACATTGTTGCTCGATAGGGAACACCCCGATGAGGTGGAGGAAATGAATATCGTCCCAGCATGGATCGATGAGACCGATGACACCTATGGCAATCTCGTGTTCCTCGATTGTGGAGAGACCGGCGAGGACGATGAGGCCAACGCCTCGCAGACACACACAGGGCGGCGCCCGGGTGTGGAGGTAGTTGACCCCGATGTGGTGATTCAGTTCGGGGCGTTCCCCTCGGTGAGCAATGGCGAGCAGGACAAGTCGGGTGCTGTGTTCGACAAACTCTTTGTCGCCTTTTGGTGGGGCGACTACACCAAGTGCAAGCCTCGGCTGCCGCACCCATGGACGGACACCTTCGACATGACCTATTCATACGCTGTGCCGGCGGTGCTCACCGACACAAGCAAGCTCACCATCACATGGGGCGTAATCTACAGCGGACGGCAGTTGTCGCTGCGCATCAACAACCGAGCCTACGGCCAGGGCGTGCAGCGCACCACCTACACAGAGGTTGACCAAAAGAAGAAATACTCATTCTCTTTCCTATCCGATGAAATACCAAACGTCCGCTCCCTGTTCCACATCGACGGCAAACGCTACCTTTGCGCCAAGCTCACCGCCACCTTCACCGAGGACGGCATGAGCCATCTCCTCAAAGGCGACTTCTACAAGGTGCAGACCGATTGAAAAGAGCGTCACTTGCGTAAGCTATACAGGGCAGGTATTTTTCCTAAACATCTGCCTTTTAACTTGTTGGGCTTGAACTTGCGCAAGCCAATGCGCAAGTCTTGCGCCATTTTAGACGAAAAAGGGTCGCAAGTTCATTAGATTGTAAGAATACAAACAATCTTTGGCTACAAGCATAAGTGTTTTTTCGACGAAACAACGAAATTATTGAAAAAAATCAAGCACCTTGTCGCTCGTTGCAAGATGCTTGATTTTCAATACTTTACAGTTTAAGAATTTCATCAACCTTCACACATGGCTTATGTTAGCAGTAAGGTCATTGGTGAGGTCATTGTCTATGACGTTGGCAGGGCAATAGTCAATATGGCACGATACACTCATTGGTATATTCATCGGCTGGGTCATTGGCAAGGTGATTGGTAGGGTCAACGTTTACCATATAGAACCCAATCCAACACTTTGCGGTTGGCCTCATCGACCTTGCGCTCGTCAAAGTCGATGTAGATGTCAGTCACAGTGTTGTTGCCGTGACCCAGGGCATGGGCGATTGTGTCACGCGGTATGTCAAGAGAAGCAGCGATGGTAGCCCATGTGTGACGCGCCCAATACGTTGATATGTCGGGGAATAGCGGCTCATATATTTTCTTGCCGCCGAGACCCACACGCTTCACAGGGCCAATCTTTTTCAAGGCTCTGTTCATGCGCTTGGTATAGTCCTTGTAATCAGCATAGCGGTCGAGAATGTTCAGCAGCCAGTTCTCGCCGCGGTACTTGTTGATGATCTCCAGTGCCTCGGGCTCCACCTTTATAGAATAAAGGCGATTAGTCTTGGCACGGTGGAAGTTGATGCGACCATCATGGTCAATCTCTTTGAGATTGCACAAGTCGATAGCGTTGATGCCCAGCAACATAAACATCAGTTTGAACATGTCGAGGTACTGCTGGGCGTGCTTCTCGCAAGGGAAGTTGATGAACGTGCGGAAGTCCTCAACTTTAAGATTGCGCTTGCGAGTAGCCTCATTCTTAATCTTCAAACGGCGGAACGGATAGAAAGAAGTAATCTCATCATCAAGGGCTTCGTTGAATACGGCACGGATGTTGCGCAGGTGAATATTACGAGCATTGCGCGACGGCGATTGTGGCTCCATGTAGGTGTCGAAGCCGATTATCCACTCCTTGGTTATGTCCTCAAAGCTGAGGTCATCAAGCCGCGCCCCGGCATACTCCTTCATGCGCTTATATGTCTCCATATAAATGCGCTTGGTGCTTGCTCGCTTGCTCTCGGCGAACTTCAAGAAGCGAGTCACGAACAAGTTCTTCTTTCGCTCTGCTGCAGCTTTCTCGGGGTTGAGTGCCAACTCACAATGAGCCTTGATTTGAGCGGCAGTCATGGAATCTAGCTTTCCATCACGAGCCAGTTCAAGAAGTAGGGTGTCAACTTGCTGCTTGATGCCTGAAACGTAAACATTCAGCAGCATCTGGTCGGGATGGTTGACCACCCTCAATTTCACGTTGTCCCACTGTGACGGGAGTAACTTTGCGCTTAGCGACAGGTAAGCAGTCTTCTGCTTATGCGCTATTGCGACCTTCAACACACACGGTGAGCCGGCTTTCGAGCCACGCTCATCAAGAAAAAATCTTGTATTTGCCATAATAAAAACTTGTGGCATTTTGCAGTAAATCAGCGCATTGCGGAGTGACGCTTGCAAGTTCGCTTGCAAGTTGAGCAAATTTCGCTTGCAAATTCCTCTCTTTTCCCATTGCAACAAGCTCCATTCCGAGGGGCAAGAATCGCTTGAAACAAGCAAAAAACCAGTGTTTTTGCTTGCAAGCATACTTGCAAGCGTACTTGCAAGTGGAATGTTGCGAAGGGTTGCGAATGACACCAAAATGTTGCAAAATTGCTGTTTTTTTTTGGCGATTTTTGTACCATTTAGGTACGAAAAAAGGCACTGATTCATTAGCTATCTTGCTAATTTTCAGTACCTTTTTACTTCAGTCGGGATGACTAGATTCGAACTAGCGACCCCACGCCCCCCAGACGCGTACTCTAACCGGACTGAGCTACATCCCGAACTTTTTTAGGGGTGCTTTTAGGTTATTTTGTTCCCAAAAGCGGTGCAAAGGTAGTGACTATTTTCTGTTCCGCCAAATTTTTTTGGAACTTTTTTTGAAAAAAGTTTTGGTAAAATTTGTAATATGGTGTTAATCGGTCGTTTAGTAAATTGTGGTATTTTGTAGTATTTGCGGGTTAAACGTGTTGTCGTTATAGATTAAAAGCGAATGGGAGGACAGTGTAGTAACGAGGTGGCGAATGCCCGTGCAGTGCGGGCGGTTTCGTCGGTAAAGTGTCCGCCGTTGTTCCATTCGAGTGTGACGTGGTTGGTGCCGATTGAGAGAGCGAGGTGACGGTGGAGAGCGCGCAGATTGTCGGCCACACGTGCGATGGCCTGGTTTTTGGTTATGTGCTCACGGTCACCGAGGCTGAGGTAGACGTATTGTGTGTTGAAGGAGTGGGTGGAAGCGAAGTCGTTCCAGCCTCGTATCCACACCGAAGGCGAGGCTGCCGCTACGGCATGAAAGACGTCGGTAAGCGTGGTAGCCCATAGAGCAAAGAGAGCTGCGAGGGAATATCCGCCGATGATTACCGGCAGAGGCTCCATTAACTGCCGACAGTATGGTAGCAGGAATTGTGTGATAAAGTGCAGCGTGTCGTGGGCCTGGGTTCCCGAATCGGGGTCACGATCAACGTCCGGGTCGTGCCATGGCATCAGTTGCCGCGTCCACTCGTCGACGGTGAAAGCGGCTAAGGCAAACGGTCGGTTGCCGTCGGCGGCGATTAGATCGATCAGGGTATTGAAGCGCGGCAATTCCTTGACGTGGACAGGTTGAATGAGTAGCGCCTCAGGCTGTGCATGCGAACGATAGATGAGGCACTGACGGTGGTTGATATTTATGGTTACGGTTTTCATGATGCAAAGTTAAGAAATTGGTGTGAAATGTAGCTGATAGGTGTACGAAAAAGTAGTAATTTATTGGCTGAAAAAAGTTTTTTTTGAAAAAAAGAGAGAAAAATTTGGCAGATTGGCGTTAAAGGTGTACCTTTGCAGCGCTTTTTGAACAAAAAATTTTAAAAATTTATTACAATGTATTTAAATCCAGAGAGAAAGAAGGAAATCTTTGGCACTTACGGTAAGAGTAATACTGATACCGGGTCTCCCGAGGCTCAGATTGCATTATTCTCGGTTCGTATTGCCCACTTGACCGAGCATTTGAAGGTCAACAAGAAGGATTATACGACCCAACGTGCCCTGAAGATGTTGGTAGGTAAGCGTCGTCGCTTGCTCGATTATTTGATTCGCACCGATATTGAGCGTTATCGCGCAATCATCGCGAAGAAGGAGCTTGGCATCCGCAAGTAATCGCCGAAACACTTCACAAAAGACACCGAAAAGCGCTGCAGCAAGGCTGTGGCGCTTTGTTTTTTCATCACAGAACCTGTCGTTAGTCGGTGAAGATGTGAAAATATGTTTCATTCCGCTCCATAACCGAAATGTGTTCAAGAGGCATGATCGATTGTAGACCACGCCTCTTGTTGTATGGTTATTCAGGCTAATTAAGGGTGTGAAACTGTTTACAATTAACGTATGAAAAAGATGTTGATAAACTTTCGTTGTCTTGGTTTTATGGTGCAAAGTTATGGCGAGAATGTGGTTCACGCCAAAAAAATAGTTGTAAAAATGATGAGTTTGTAGCGACAGGTGGCGCGATTTGCGACAAAATCGGGTTGTGCCACACGAAATTGTCGCATGGCGGGAGGATTGGGACAGTGGTTGCGGGTATAGCGGGCGGTATTGAGAGCGGTATAAAACAACAACTTTGAAACAACTAAATAACAACTCATAACAAGTTTTTTTATTTTTTCTGTGGGGCAGAGGGGCAGATGCATACTTATGAGATGTGGAATAGGTGGGACAGTGGTTTTTGGTTTGTTTTTGCATGATTGTGTGGATATTTATTGATTTTTGATTAAAGTGGGACAAAGGGGGGCGGTTATTTTCTCGCACACCTTCGTCGTGCTAATGGTGTGGGATGGTCGTGCGCTGACACCGGGGCTGCGCGCTGCGCGCTTACCGCCGGCCTATGTACTGTTACCCTTTCAGGGTATAAATTGATGACGTGGTGATGACAGTGGGTGCATACATTTTACATCTTAAATTGATGAGGGGGACAAATGGGGTCGCCCGTCGGGCGACGGTTTTCACTACCGGTGGCCTACCCCACCCTGCGTCGCTGGCGCTCCTTAGGATGGGGTTATTAATGGGGTCCGCCG
>CALDIG010000079.1 GCA_937904375.1 uncultured Prevotellaceae bacterium | reverse complement strand
GCTCGTCAGTGGGGTGGCTCCACATTGGTCCAAATCTACATGATATGGATTCAGCTCGTACTCAAGAAAAACTGGAACAGCCTAATCTGCGGACATTTACAGCAGACATCGGCAGCCATCAAGAGCATGTATAACCGTGTGCTGCGGCGATATCCCAAGAATCTGTTTCCTGGCGACGAGCCACCTCGGTTCATAACCTTTGAGGGCAGCCGCAACGTGAAGCAGCTCAGCAGCAGCGAGTCGCTGATCATCACTTCGTCGGCGCAGAGCGAGGATGCCGTGCGAGGCTACGACGTGAAGATGGCACATCTGAGCGAAGTAGCGTTCTGGCCCGACACCACCTTCCACTCGCCCGACGACCTGATACGCTCCATCAGCGGCACCGTGCCACTTGAGCCGATGACGATGATCGTGCTGGAATCGACCGCCAACGGCGTGGGCAACTATTTCCACAGCGAGTGGCAACGCGCCAAAAGCGGCCACAGCGACAAAGCACCGGTATTCGTGCCTTGGCACGAGATAGAGATTTACAAACTGAACGTGAGCGACCCTGAGAAACTACTCAAAGAGCTAGATGACTACGAGAAGCAACTCTGGAATGACGGCTGCACACTTGAGCAAATAAACTGGTATCACCACAAGCGCAAGGAGTATTCCAGCCACGTGCTCATGCAGGCGGAGTTTCCCGGTACCGATGTGGAGGCGTTCCTCACCACCAGCCGCAACGTGTTTGACCCCAATCTGCTGGAGTCTCTGCGACACACCTGCATTCTCCCTTGCGAGCGTGGCGACATTGTGGCAAATGGCGCGAAGACCGTTGCCGGGGCAAGGTTTGAGAAGGGCTTCGGCAGCAACGCCATGCAAGTGTGGACAATGCCAGCATCAAGCAGCAACCGCTACCGCTACCTCGTCGCCGTAGACGTGGGAGGCAGGAGAGAGGATGCCGACTGGTCGGTGATAGCCGTCTTCGACACCCACAACGACGCCGGCGAAGACGAAGACTGCCGCCCTGAGGTGGTCGCCCAATGGCGAGGGCATCTCGACAAGGACCTGATGGCATGGAAGGCGGCACAGGTGGCACGATTCTACAACAATGCCCTACTGGTGTTTGAGAGCAATTCCATAGAGAGCGACAGCATGGTTGGAGATACACTGCTAAAGTCCATTGGCATGACTTATCCGCATCTATACTACCGCGACAACGACAAGTCAAAACCCGGCTTCCACACCAACGTCAAGTCCAAGAACGAAGCAATCAGCAACCTCACCGCTTACATACGCGACCACGGCTACATAGAGCGCGACAACCAGGCCGTCAACGAGATGACCAACTACGAGATACTGCCCAATGGCAGGAGCTACGGCGCACGCAAAGGCTGCCACGACGACATTCTCATGACACGAGCCATAGGCTTGCAGGTCATTGAGCTGAACAAACTCACCGGCGGCGGGTCAAGGGCAGGTGAAGCCAAGATGTTCATCAATGAAAACCGCCCATCATCGAGATAGCAGCATTTATAAAATGCAATTCATTTTCGAGAAAATCCATTGATTTTTCAATTTTTTTGATAAAAAAGCAACATTTTTCAAGAAAAAATTTGGATTTTAAGAAAATGTGTTATATATTTGCAACATGAAATCTAATCGAGGGGCGATCCCTCTTTATTCTCTAAAAATAGTTGTTTTATAGATAATTGTGTATTTAAGGAACGGGATAGTCGGGAGACTACCCCTTTTTCTATGCCATAACAGCCACAAATTAGCGCCATCATTTGGTAGATTTTTAGGGGGTGTTTATCTATAAATTTCATCCAAACTTCACGAAATGCCCCACCACTGCTGCAACAGGCGTTAAACCAACCATCGGGTCACACGTCAAAGAGACAAAGAAACACGAATTATTCACTTTCTAAAATTTGAGCATTATGAAAAGGACAGCTTACAACACAATGATTGGCTTGATGCTCGCATGCGGGCTCGCCATCACATCGACTGGAGCAATGGCGCAAGGCCGCCGGCCAGCATCAACTAACAACGCGGCAGCAACAGGCAACCGCAGTGTTGCCTCTGCACCTAAGAATAATGCCGCGACAGTGACTAACAATAATAACAATGTGTCTGGCCGTTCGTCGGCAACCAGCGTGACTCCACAAGTTAACAGGACCACCACTACTACTGGCACGCGCTCGACAAGTGGCAACAGCTCGACTACCGTACGTCCTTCTACCGGAAACAGCGGCAGCAGCTCTCGCAGCACTAGTGGCACAACCAGCACCACCGTTCGCCCCAACACTGGCGGCAACCACGGTTCAGGCAGCACCACAGTAATCAACGGCAATGCCGGAAACCGCTCGGCAACTGGCATCGGTACTTCGGTTATCACCACCACTAGTGACAACAAGAATAAAGGCAACGGCAATGTTCGTCCCAACACTGGCGGCAACGATAAGGGCAACGGCAACGTGCGTCCTAACACTGGCGGCAACAGCACTACTACCCGTCCCAGCACCGGCAGTGGCAACCGCCCCAACACAGGACACACCACTGTTCCCAGCAGCCGTCCCGACAACCGTCCCAAGGTAAAGGGCAGCGTAGTAACTGGTGGCGGTCACAATATCGACTACTCGACCTACCGCTACAACAGCAGCTGGAAACCTCGCTACGATGACGACCGCTTCTACAACAGCTACCGTTACAACAGCTGGAGTTGGAGCAAGCCCATCCGTCCCTCGGTACGCCCCTGGCGTCCAGCTGAAATGTGGGTATATCGTCCTATCGTTACTGTAAACATCAACTACTCCAGCTATCCCACCATCGGTGGAGTGCTCGGACTGAGATGGGGAACTTCAATGAGCAACGCTTTGAACTACCTCTACTACAACGGCTACTACATCGACGGATACATGGACAACATCGTTTACTTGACCGACGTGGAACTGCTTGACTATGGTTGGGATGACGTGATGATGCAGTTTGATGGCAACAACAACCTCGACTATGTGGAGTTTGTTTACACCAGCGACGACTACGACACCAGCCGATTCTTCAGCCTCTACAACGAGCTCTGCTCAATCTATGGCAGCCCCGTGAGCTACACCAACTCGATGTACTCATGGTATGGCGGCGACGGAATAGGCTTCGTAAACCTCGGCTTCGAGCGCACTTACGACTACAGCTACACCGTACTTGCCTTCGGCGTATAAGAAGCCGGCAAGTGACGACTATCAATACAATCAGTCTTATCTAACGACAGGAGCCTCACGAGATGGGGCTCCTTTTTGGTTGTTGTTTGCCAAATTATCTAGAATTTCAAGACCTTCTAGACAATCTAGATGTTCTGAGACAACACTACCTCAGCTTGCTGAGAATAAACTTCATTCCCTCGGTGGCGGCGATAGTGTCGGGGAACTCGGCTTGGGCTTCTCGCTCAAGCAGGCTGATGTCCTCGTAGCGGCTGCTGTAATGCCCCAAGATGAGTTTCTTGACACCCGCCTCGCGCGCCACCATGCCAGCCTGACGGGCGGTGCTGTGGTAGCGCTTAGCGGCGTTCTTCATGTTAGCGTCATCGTAGGTCGCCTCATGGTAAATCCAGTCCACACCATTCACGGCGTTTATCACGCGCTTGGAATATTTGGTGTCGCTGCAAAAGGCGTAGGAAATGGAAGGATCGGCATCGGTCGTGAGTTCAGAGTTGGGAATCACCACACCACTGGGGGTCACATAATCCATGCCCTGGCGCAGGCTGTTCATGGCATGTGGCGGCACCTGGTGCTGCTGGCACGCCCACGAGTCGATGTGGCGCAATTTAGGCTTCTCACGGAACAGGAATCCCACACACGGTACACGGTGCGTGAGCGGGAACGTGCTGACTGTGATGGCATTGTCCTCATAGATTACCGCCTTGTGCGTGTCAATGATATTGAACTGCAAGTCAAAAGAGCGGTCACGGCAGAAGAAGTCGAGCATCCGCCCAAAAAGGTCTGCTCCCTCTTTAAAGATGTGTACCGTGATCGTGCCGCCTATGTTCTGGAGCGCCATCGTTGAGAGCAGCCCCAGCAACCCAAAGCAATGGTCGCCATGCAAGTGACTGATGAAGATATTCTTAAGCCTCGAGAACTTAAGGTGATGGCGTTGCATCTCAAGTTGAGCGCCCTCGCCGCAGTCAATCATAAACAGGTGCCCACGCACGTTAAGCACCTGGCACGTGGGCAGATGCTGCAACGTTGACTTCGCCGAACCGCAGCCCAATATATTCAACTCTAATATGTCCATAACTGCAAATTTTCTCCCTAAACCCTAAAATTCTATTTTTTATGCCATAAAAAAATTGGATTCTGTTGTTTCAGGTTTCAAAGGTAATAAAAAATCTCCATATAAGCAAATTTATATCGACGCCTACCCAAAATGGTGACCAGCTTACATATCGTCACTAAAAAAAGTTAAAATCATCAATCAAGTTATTAACAACTCTTGCAAAGTATGTTACAACTCCATATCTTTGCATCAAGTTTTTTCATAGGATTAGATTTTTAAGGTTTACTTTATGCGGCTGTTGAGAAACATCTGCATAATTTTTTTTGCGCATTGTTTTCAAAGCTAATCACCTTTTCCTTCAAGCTGACACTTCAAGCTGACACATTTTTAGCCGTTTCTTATATTGCAAAAAAAGTTTGCCAATTAGGCAAGTTATTTGTAATTTTGCAATCCGCAATTAATATACCACTTAACTAACATGTCAAAAGAACAAGAACGTGCAGAG
>CALDIG010000078.1 GCA_937904375.1 uncultured Prevotellaceae bacterium | reverse complement strand
TACATCCATTGGTCTTTTGTTGCTATTCATGGTTATACACCCATGCTAACGGATAACGTTGCAAATATACAGCTTTTTTATTATCCTACAAAATAAAAAACACAAAAAGATGAGAACAACCCCATCCTTCATTGTCCCTCATCTTCACCAACGGCTGTCTTACCGTCCTACGATTTGACGACCTCCTCATATTTTTGGAGGAGCCACTGCTGCTGCTCGGCGATGGTGATGTTACTGTTGTCGAGCACCAGGGCATCGGTTGCCTGACGTAGCGGGTTGACTTCGCGATGCGAGTCGATATAGTCGCGCTCCTCCACATTGCGCAGTATGTCGTCGAAGTTGATGCCTGTCTCGCCCTTTCCAAGTAATTCGTCGAAGCGACGCTGTGCCCTGACCTTGGCCGATGCAGTGACAAACACCTTCAACTCGGCATCGGGGAACACGGCTGTACCTATGTCGCGGCCGTCCATCACGATGCCTTTGTTCTTGCCCATCGCCTGCTGCTGCGCCACCATGGCGCGGCGCACAAAGCCTATCGCCGAGACGAGACTCACCTTGTTGCTCACCTCCATGCCGCGGATTTCCTTCTCCACGTTCTTGCCGTTGAGCCAGGTGTCGCTCTTCCCTTCCTCGTTGACCTGGAAGGTGATTTCAATCTTGGGGATGTGGCGGCGCAGGCGCGGCTTGTTCACCTCGTCGCCCTTGATCATGTCGTGCTCAAGACAGTAGAGCGTCACGGCGCGGTACATGGCTCCGGTGTCGATGTAGGCATATCCCACGCGCTTGGCAAGAGCCTTTGCCATAGTGCTCTTGCCGCATGACGAATGACCGTCGATGGCTACTGTAATGCGTTTCTGTTTCATAAAAATATAGTTTTAGTTTTTAGTTTTTAGTTCTTAGTTAGTTTTTAGTTTTTAGTTCTTAGTTTTTTTCTAGAAGGTCTAGATTGTCTAGAAAATCTAGAATGTCTAGAATGCCTAGATTGTCTAGAAGGTCTCATTTCTCTAAACTCTAACCTCTAAACACTAAACTTTTATGCGTCAGCATAAACTAACCGCAAAGATAAGATTTTTTTTTCATAGTCACACAAATTTCCGATAATTGTCTAAATATTTTCATTCACATCCGCCATTTTCTTGCTCGACCGGTCTGACCTGTCTGACCTGTCCGACGTGTCCGACCAGTCTTCCCTCTCCACTCTCCACTCTCCACCCTCCACTCTCCACCCTCCACTCTCCACTCTCCACCCTCCACTCTCCACTCCAAAATCCTGGGGGCTGTTTTTGTAGTGCGCCGTAAGCACGGCGTTCAAAAAAAGCTCAAAAAAAAGCGGCACCTCTTGCTTGGCAAAGAAAAAACCGCTATTTTTGCGCTATGAACGACAATCGCGATGAGCAACGGCGGCAGTGGTGGAAGCGAAACGAGGGGAAATACCAGAAGAAGCCCTCGATGAATCGCCGCAAGGCGGGCCACGACTACTATGGACATTATGTGTATATGATAACGGTGGTGGTGGCGAGCCGCCGCAACGTGCTGGGCACGCTGCGCTCCCCCGACGAGAGCCACAGCATGGCATGGGTGAGTGCCACTGCGCTTGGCGAAGCCGTGAAGCGCTACTGGCACGAGATTCCCTTGCACCACCCTCATGTGAAATTGCTCAGGAGCCAGCTCATGCCCGACCATTTCCACGGCATCATCCATGTGACCAAGAAAACCGAGGTGCATCTTAGCACTATCATCTCTAGCTTCAAAAAGGCGTGCCACTTCGCGGCACAAGAGATGAACATACCGCTACCATTATGGGAGAAAGACTACAACGACCTCATCCTCACCTCCAGAGACCAGCTGAGCAACATGATGAACTATGTTCATGACAACCCTCGGCGGCTGTGGGAGAAGCGCAACCACAGCGATTTCTTCAAGGTGAGAAAGACGGTGGAGGCTGGCGGAGAGCAGGTGGAGGCATTAGGCAACGTGTTTTTGCTCGATTTCCCGCTGATAGCCGCCGTGCAATGCTCGCGCAAGTTGACCGAGGAGCAGATTCAGGAGCGGGTGGAGCATTTCCTGGCGATGGCACGGCGAGGCGTGGTGCTGGTGTCGCCCGCCATCAGCCCGGGCGAGAAAGAGGTGATGAAAGCGGCGCAAGCCGCCCACTGCAAGGTGATAAAGATTGTGGATAACGGCTTCACCTCTCTTTCGAAGCCCTCGGGAGAGGACTTCGACGCCTGCGCCCGCGGCGACCTGCTGCTCATCTCGCCATTTAAGCACCAAAACCGGAACACCTGCCTCACCCAGCAGATATGCTACCACCTCAACGCCCTCGCCGCCGCCATCGCCACGACGGAATGACCCTGGCACTCCTCTTTTTCCTTGAGGCTCCTCGCTTTGCCTCTTGATTTCCTTGAGGCCCCTCGCTTTGCCTCTTGATTTCCTTGAGATCG
>CALDIG010000077.1 GCA_937904375.1 uncultured Prevotellaceae bacterium | reverse complement strand
GCCATCCGAATAACAATATCTTCAAAAAATGCCACTTTTTAAAGTGGACTCAGTATTAAATTTCTCTCTACTCTCAGTTACTGTTCAGCGATTTTGTTTTTTCCTCGCATTATCTTCAAACAAACTCAACAAAGAGGAACAAATTCAACAAAAAATAATTGTTTTCTAAAATATCGACTTTTTGTTTTTGTCTGTTTTTGTTTGTTAATGTTGACATAGCTGAACAGTTACTACTCTCAACTGTGAACTAGAAACTAGAAACTATAAACTGTAAACTATGAACTATAAACTGTGAACTATGAACTTTCTTTAATGTGCACATCAAGCTGCGGGAAGGGGAACTCCACACCATTAGCAGGCAATTGTTTGTACACTGCCTCGTTGATATCGTAGAGCACTCCCCAATAGTCACCGAAGATGCACCATGCCCTTACAACCAACACCAGTGCGCTATCGTCTAGTTTCTCTAGAGCAACATAGGGTGTGAAATCAACCTTGGGCAACTTGTTCTCAATCTCCTGCTTCTTCTCATCGCGCCACTCAACAATCTGCTCACGACGCTTCTTATGTATGTAGAACAATCGTTTATACCATGGCATTTTCTTGATCTCGCCTTCCGATGGCAATTTGCTGTTGTTGTCGTTATTACTACTATTGGCATCTTCGGTTCCCGGTTTTAGAATGCGGTCATCGGCTTCCAGAAGATTGAGAATAACCCTTCGGGCCACATCCACATCTGAGCCGTAGGCGACCGTCACTCGCCATTCTACACGGCGGAACTTCTCGCGTGAATAGTTGTTGATAGTGCCTGTAGAGAGTCCCCCATTAGGAATGATGATTGACTCATTATTATAGGTGGTGATGATGGTATGGAAAATCTGTATCTCCTTGACAAACCCCTTAAACTGGTCAAATTCAATGTAATCTCCCACCTTATAGGGTTTCAGCAGCAAGATCAGCACGCCTCCTGCAAAGTTCTGCAACGTGCCGCTGAATGCCATACCAATAGCGATACCTGCTGAGGCAAAGATGGCGAGGAAAGAGGTGGTCTCAATACCAAGAATACTAATGACGATTATAGCAAGGATAAAGAAAAATGTTATCTTAAATAAGCTGAGCAAGAATGTGGTGAGCGAGCGGTCAACATTTCTACTGAGCATAATCGTGCGCAGCAGGTTGTGAACTTTTATTACAATATATCGACCCACCATAAACACAATGATGGCTGTGAGCAGATTTAACCCGAAACTCACACCCACATCTACTAGTTTAGACATCACGCTGTTCCACCAGTCAAAATTCATAATATTCTCTTGCAGTTTCTCGGGGGCTACAGCTATGGAGTCGGTTATCTCCTTCAGTTTACCGGCTTCTTTGGGTAACGAGTCAGGATTAACCACTGGAACTTTAAGTAAAAATGATGATAGTAACATTTTATTTTCTTTATTTATTTGAAATTGCAAAATTACTGAAAAAAATTCTGATTTGCATATTATTCGCACTAATATTCTTGTTTCGCGTAAAAAATGACAACGAAAGTGATGTTCCCAAAATATAAACATTTTTAAAAATATTAAACGATGGAAACACATCATCCACGAGGTGGTTATCTTTGTCACACAAAAAAGTCGCAATACAATGAAACGCTTACTTAACACAACGATAATGCTTGCCATCGCTGTCATGACTTGGGGGCAGGTCGGAGTGGCTATCAATCGCGAGAACATGAAGTTTGAGAAGGGCGTGAAACCCGACCCCGTAAAGGTGAAGCCACCAGTTGACAATACTATCCCTATTGACACCTCAACCATGTATTTCGCGCTCATCGATTCGGCGCAGCAGTGCATCATGGCAGAGAAGTGGCAACAGGCCGAGCTGTTCCTCTTGGAAGCCATAAAGAGTGAACCGTCCAACCCCAACAATTCACTGTTGCTTTCAAACATCGCCACCATGCAACGCCGCCAGGGACAACTCGTTGAAGCAATAAAGAACTACTCTTATGCCATCGACCTCACCCCCAATGCCGTGACGCTGCTCCACAACCGAGCCGCAGTTTATATCCTCATCGACAGTTTAGCTCTTGCACAGGCCGACTACGAGCGCATCATGCTCATTGACGAGAGCGACGTGGAGTCGCGCTACACACATGGGATGCTTGCCCTTAACATGGGCGACCCAAAAACTGCCGAGAAAGACTTCGAGGACATCCTTCGCATCAACCCCAATTCGGGAATGGCAAAGCAAGGACAGGGCTACCTGCACAAGCACGCAGGAGAATTTGAAAAGGCGGCGCAATGCTTTAGCGAAGTGATAAAAGTGAAGCCCAGCGCTACCCTGCTCGCCAACCGCGCCGACTGCTACCTCGCCACCAAGCGTCTAAACGACGCGTCGCTCGACATCGCCAACGCACTAGAACTTGACCCCGACGACCCTTACATTTACATATTACGCGCCAAGCTCAACAAGTTGCGCTTCAACCGCGAAGACATGGAACGCGACATCAAGCTTGCCATCGCCCACGGCCTCGACGAGACCGAAGCAAAAGCACTTATAGGTGAATAAAGCGAGAACAATAGGCAAAAAAAGAAAAATGAGATTTCATTATTTTGCAAATTAATAATAATTTATTACCTTTGTAACCGAGAAAGTGGATTCTCGTTATAGAGGATCAGAAATCAAACAAAGACAACAAAAGATGACAAAAAAACAAAAATGCGATTAAGCGAGTCAAAGCTTGAACTTGTTCAAAGCCTTGCAAGCGTGAGCATTTTATTAAAAATTATATTCTATTGTTGAATTTGTTGCTTTTTGTTGAGTTTGTTTGAAAATAGAATGCTCCGCGTCAACACTTAACTATTTTCTACTCTACTACTTACTATTCTACTTGAAGCTATGGCACGACGTCGTTTTCCTGTGGGAGTGCAGGATTTTGAGAAAATTATAACCGATGGTTTTGTCTATGTTGACAAGACCGAGTATATCTATAATCTCGCTAATAACTATGGTGATTCTTTGTTCCTGAGCCGACCCAGGCGGTTCGGTAAGTCGTTGCTGTGCTCCACGCTGAGGCACTACTTCCAGGGACACAAGGAGTTGTTCAAAGGCCTCGCCATCGACAAGCTTGAGAAAAACTGGACTGAATATCCCGTGTTCCACTTCGACATGTCGCAGTGCAAGCACGATAACCCAGACCATGTGAGCGTATCTCTTGATTTGGTTCTGAGCAATTTTGAGAAAGAATATGGTTTAGACAAGGGAAACCTGTCATTCGGCGATCGTCTTAAAATGCTTATTCTCAAGGCTCACGAAAGAACCGGCAACCGTGCCGTTCTTATCTTCGACGAGTATGACTCTCCTGTGCTCAACGTCATTGACGACCCCGAAAAGTTGAATGCGATAAAAAGCATCTACAACTCGTTCTATGGTCCAGTGAAGAACATGGGCGACCACCTGCGGTTTGTGCTGCTCACCGGCATCACCAAGTTCTCGCAGATGTCGATATTCTCCACCATCAACAACTTGAGTAACATTTCAATGGATCCCGAATGGGAGGGTCTGTGCGGCATCACCGCTCAAGAGCTTGAGCGGGATTTCAAGGAGGACATAGAGGCTCTGGCGTTAAAGCAAAACAAGACCCCCGAGCAGATAATGCAGCAATTGCGCTACCGCTACGACGGCTATCACTTTGGACCCAATATGGTTGACGTGTATAACCCATTCAGCATCGTCAACACATTCTCAAAAATGATGCTTAAAGACTACTGGTTCGCCAGTGCCACGCCAAGCGCGTTGATAAAGATTCTCAACAAGTACAACTTCAAGCTCACCGACATTGAGAACAAGCGGGTTTATGAGAGTTCGTTTGACCAGCCCTTCGACAACATGAGAAGCGCACTGCACATCCTTTATCAGAGCGGATACCTCACGATTAAGGATTATGATTTTGTTGACGAAGTATATACATTAGGAATCCCAAATAAAGAAGTCTATTCCGGGCTTTACAGCACCCTTATGCCTCTGTATCTCAACCCTTCGGATGACGACAACACGTCACTGCTCATGGCTGTGCAGCGGGCGATGAGGGAAGATGACATCGACGCGGCTCTCACAGCCGTGCAGAGTTATCTCTCTACGCTGCCCTATAACCTGAGCAACAAGACCGAACGCGACTTCGAGACAATACTTAAAGTGCTCTTAGACTGCCTGGGCATCAAGAACGATGTGGAGGTGCGCAACGCCCGTGGACGATGCGATGTCGTGATGAAGAGCCGAAACACCATCTATGTGATGGAGCTGAAGATTTCCTCCACTGCAACAGTCGATGATGCATTGGCGCAAATCGACGAGAAAAACTATATGATTCCTTACTGGAACGACCCTCGCCGCAAAGTGAAGGTGGGAGTAACCGTTGACCCAGAAGCCCGCACCATCAAGGAGTGGAAAGTAATCAACGCGTAGAAGAGGAGCTTTTATTATTTTGCCCTAAGCGCCAAAACTTATCAACACCCCTTGCACAGATGAGCGGAAAGCAGTACCTGTGGATAAATTAGGCTGCGCCTCGGAAAAATGCGATTAAGCGAGTCTAGGCATGAGCTTGCTCTATGCCTTGCGAGCGTGAGCATTTTATTTAAAAACTCAAATAAAATTTGGTTTTTCTCTCGGTTTGCACTAATTTTGCACGATGATTTCACTTACACAACACATAGAATACCTGATGATGCAGGGCGACTGCGTGGTGGTTCCGGGATGGGGAGCGCTGGTAGCCAGTCATCTGCCAGCGAGCCACACACCAAGCGGCATCAACAGACCATCTCGACTCATCGCCTTCAACCCAAGCATCACACATAACGACGGATTGCTCGCCACCTCGGTGTTGCGGCGCCACAACCTGAGCTACGATGAGGCATGCAAGTTGATTGCCGACAATGTAACCGCCTTCCGCCGCCAGCTGGCGACTGGCTCGGAGGTTGCGTTTGGCAGATTGGGATTTTTCAAGAATGATGACAACGGCAAGCTGCTCTTCACCCCTACCCTACACGACGAGGCTAGCGACGAGTTCTTCGGGCTGAGAAACATTGACTTCCCTGTACTCTCTCAAGCCGACGACAACGAGCAAACTCAGGCGACACCCGGCATCTTTGCCCACCGAGGCTGGAGAACCGCCGCGGCGATTGCCGCTATAATCGGCATTGGCGCTCTGCTCTCCACACCCGTGATTGTTGACAAAAGCATCGACACAGCGAGCCTTAACATCGCCAACGTCAAGACCAAGCCCGCTGCCGTCACCGTAAAACCCGCGTCCCAATCGACTAACGACGACAACAAGATTGCCGTCATCGACAACAATGTAGGGACGAGACCTGTCTCGTCCGATACACCCGCCATCGAGGAGCAATCGACGTTCAACGACGGTATGCCGTGCGATGAGAACGGAGTCTATTTTCTTGTCATCAGCTCTTGCAAGAAGCAGCATCAAGCACTGGCTCTCGTCAAGCAGTATGCCCACAAAGGCATAAAGTGCAAGACCATAACCCGAGGCGGATATTGTCATGTGGTGGTAGCTCAAAGCAATAGCAAACAGGAACTTGCTAACTCCAAGATGCTTCTCCCCGAGAAATACCGCAAGGCATGGGTGTGTAAATAGACTTCAGACATCAGACATCAGACTTCAGACATCAGACTTCAGACTTCAGACTTCAGACATCAGACATCAGACTTCAGATTTCAGATTTCAGAAGTAAGACATAGAGAATACTGAGTGGTGCAAGTTGTTTCTTGCGCCACTCCACTTTTCAATCAACCATCATTAATAACCATGATGTTCGCTGCCACCATGATGCCCACCGCCCGAGTGATGTCCACCACCGGGATGGTGTGATGGCGGTGGAGGCGGTGGACCGGGACGTCCCCTATACGGGTAGTCGTAATAATAACCATCGTCATACCAGTATGGGCTGCACGAAGTCACTGCCACCGATGCCAGCATCGCAAACAGAACAGCCACAATTAATGTCTTCTTTCTTTTCATTTATCTGCGTTTCGTTAAGTGTTTTGATAATCTAATTCAGTTACACCCTTATGACTATCAATAACAGCCAAAGTTTAACGCATCACGCTTAACCAGCAGTTATAATAGACAAATGCCATATTTTTATCTACTAATACAGGGGACCACCAAAGAAGAATACTGGGCGTTGTTCTGTATTGCGCTGTAAGCACAGCGTTCAGGAAGCCAGAAGCAGAAACAAAACCTACTCTAAAAACTTATGCAAGTGATTGTCAGAAATCGATTAACCTATCCTTTCCCTTGTCTTCACGACAAAGCGGCGCAGCTCATCCTCACCCCGGAAAGCGTCGAGCGGAATGGCGAGAAATGTGTAACGGTTTTTCTTGAAACGCAGCACGAGGCAATGGCTTGATGCTGTGGTTGAGGCAATCTTGCCCCACGCAATGACGTGCCGCCGCATCTTGTCGCTGGTGAAGTCAAGCTGCAAGCCCTCGTCGGTGACTGTCACCGTCTTCTCCAGTATCGACCATCGCGACTCTTGCGTCAAAGCAAAATAATACAGCACAGGGAACGACAGCATCACCATAGCCATAGCTACTATAAGCGCGACAAATGCGAAACGCGCGTCAACCACAATCAACACCAGGCACACCGCAACTGGCAGCAGCAAGAGCCACCACCAGCGCACAAAGAACAGCCGATAAAGTATCGACATATAGGTGCCCGAGGATATAGAATTAGTCGCAATCAACGATATTTCGTGCCTGGAGTACTGGATTTACGTTTCCTGATGAGCCAATCTTTCAATGCAGCCCGCGTGTTGTATTCGCGTTCATACATTTCCATATTCTTCTTCACTAGCTGCTGGCAATAGCCAGTTCCTTCCTCGTTGTAGAGTTTGCTCAAGTTGAGATAATGCTGGCCGTTGCCACGCTCTATCGAGAACACCTCGGCATGACGGGCACGCACCAAGTCGCATTGAGGGCTGTGACCGTTGTCGCCAGTGCCATTAAGCACACTAGGCACGCCGCCTGCCACGCCCACATGCGCCGCAAAAGTCTCAGCACAAGGTGGATATCCCAAAGCTATCCACATAGTGGTCAATGCTGGTGGCTCTCCATGAGTAATGCCCTCAATGACTATCGACGCCGTGGAGATGCGACGCGGAATGAAATCCTGATCCACTATCCACTCCTCGCCACTATGGGTAAAGTCTTTGCCAAGCAAGCTGTGATAGAACGTGCGTGAGACCTCCTCGGTGAATACTGCCGGGGTAAAGTCGCCAGCAGCGATGTGAGAAGCCAGCAGATACTTCTCATTCTCATGTCGCACATAACCCATACCCTCGTCAGTGCGGCCACTGTAGGAATAATTGGTTCTAATCAGCACACCGTCGGGAGCGTCGGCAAGGTCATATTTTTTATAGATGTAATTCCCTGTCTCGAAATAGGCGCCATGCCCCGAAGCATCAATAACACCGAAATTTGCCTCCACACCAAGCGGTTTGGGCAGAGTCTGCAATAATCTCTCAAAGTCATCGACCGTGACACAATGCTCCAATGCGAGTTTCATCACCACGCCCTCGCGGTCCATCTCGCTCTCGAGAACATCATCCTTGTTAAGGTTATATGACGCTGTGTTCATGATGGCAAATCCCTTCTCGTTAAAGCCTGTCCACGCAGCGGTGTCGTTGGGGTCGGTAGCGTCAAAAATCGCCACAAACTCATAGCAGTCGTCATGAGCCTTGATAAGTTCCACTCGGTTGTCTAGGCAGCCGGTGTCGCGATGCTTCCACAGCAGAGGTCTGCCCGAGACGGTCTTCTTGCCTGAAATAATCGCCGAAGTGCAAGCCATAGCGGCAAAACAACCAGCTAATAAAAAAATGAGTATTAATGCCTGTTTTTTCATTATTTCGTTGAATTTTATGCCCCAAAGATAGTATAAAATCGCATTGTGAGCAAAAAAATTTGCTATTTAAAATAAAATTACTACCTTTGCAGCTGAAATCAGCACACCCCCTAATCCAAACCAATTCATATCACCTAAAATATTTAAGGTGTGCGATTATCACATTTTCATTTATATTCTAAATCATCTCAATCTCACAAAGCACTTCGCCACATTGGTTTAATGCGAACGAATATGCGTATTTTTAGGCAATAGTTGTGTAATGATGCAACACTCTATGCACCTTTTGAGATTTTCACGATTTTTCATTTATTATTTATATGTATAACATTAACGAACTCAGTTCGATGACCAACGCCGAGTTAAAAGACTTGGCGCAATCTATGGGCATCAAGAAAGTTAACAGCACCCCCAAGGAGGACCTAGTCTATCAGATTATTGACCAGCAGGCTATCGACGCCGCAAAAAATGCGCCCGACGAACCAAAGAAGCGTCGCGGACGCGCTAAGAAAGATGCTAACGATGCCGTTGAGAAACAACAGCCTAAAGAGAAAAACAACAAGAGAAAAAAATCGGCAAAGACCGCCGACGAAAAGCCCCAGAAGATAAAAGAGAAAGCTGAGACAGCACAAGTTGAGATGCCTGCCGAAGCTTCAGCCGAGACCAAGAACGAGGCTCCCCTTGCCGAAGCTTCGGCCGAGACCAAGAACGAGGCTCCCGTTGCCGAGGCTACTGCTGTAGAGACTCCCGCTGCCGAAGCTCCCACAAAGCGCAAGCGCGGACGTCCTCGCAAGAGCGAAGCGAAAACCACACAGAAGGAGCAACTGCCAGGACTCGAGAACGTTGCCACCGATAGCGACACCAAAGATGCCGCCACCGGGGCGACACCAAAGAAGACCAAGCGCACCCGTCGCGAGCGTATAGAGCGCAACGCAGCTTCGCAAGAGAGCATCAACTACGGCGAGCAGGAAGCAAGCTCCGATGGCATGACCCTGACCGGAGAGATGGGACCCTACGAGCCACTAGCTGTGCCCACCGACATCCTTCCTGCCGCACTGCAGCCCTCGCCGGCACCAGTCGAGGAGCATAACGAGCCACCCTTGCCCGCCGATGGCGAGATGGAGCAACAGACCGAGTCGCCCGTCTTCGACCCCAAGCAGGACGACTTCATGAGCCTGTTTAACACCAACCCCAATGCCACCATAGGCAAGAAAAACAAGCGCGACAACAGAGGCGAGCAACAGGGACAAGGCAACTTCTTCGGCTCCGGAACAATGACTTTCAAGCCCCGCACGCCCGAAGAGCGAGAAGAGGCAGCGATGCGCGCCGAGCAACAGCGACGCCAGGCCGCCGAGGAAGCCGCCAAGGCACCTATCCTCATTCAGGAGCCTAAAGCCGAGAAGGAGCCACAGAACAACAAACAGCAGAAAAAGAAAAAAGGCAAGAACCAACAACAGCAGCAGCCTGAATCGGCACTGCCCTACGCCGACGTCACCTACAACTTTGACGGCATACTTAACGGCATGGGCGTACTCGAAGTGATGCCCGACGGCTACGGCTTCCTGCGCTCAAGCGACTATAACTACCTCAACTCGCCCGACGACATCTACGTGCCACAGGCACAAATCAAGAAATACGGCCTCCAGACCGGCGACGTGGTGGAATGTACAATCAGACCGCCAAGAGAAGGAGAAAAATACTTCCCGCTCGTGGATGTGCGATTAATCAACGGACGCACCCCGAGTTTCGTGCGCGACCGCATTCCTTTTGAGCACCTCGTGCCACTGTTCCCAAACGAGAAATTCAACCTCGTGAGCCCCACACGACCCAACATCTCCACTCGCATCGTGGATATGTTCTCACCCATAGGCAAAGGACAGCGCGGACTAATCGTGGCTCCGCCCAAGACTGGTAAGACCGTGCTCCTCAAGGATATCGCCAACGCAATCTCGGAGAACCACCCCGACACCTACATGATTATCCTGCTCATCGACGAGCGTCCCGAGGAGGTAACCGACATGGCGCGCAGCGTCAACGCCGAAGTAATCGCTTCGACATTCGACGAGCCCGCCGACCGGCACGTGAAAATCGCCGACCTAGTGCTGCAAAAGGCAAAACGCATGGTGGAATGTGGCCACGACGTGGTGATTCTGCTCGACTCTATCACCCGACTGGCTCGCGCCTACAACACCATAGCTCCCGCCAGCGGCAAGATTCTGAGTGGTGGTGTCGATGCCAACGCACTGCAACGTCCCAAGCGATTCTTTGGTGCTGCGCGCAACATCGAGAACGGAGGAAGCCTCACCATCATCGCCACAGCACTCATCGAGACTGGCAGCAAGATGGACGAGGTAATCTTCGAGGAGTTCAAGGGAACAGGCAACATGGAGCTGCAGCTCGACCGCAAGCTCTCCAACAAACGCATCTTCCCGGCAGTCGATATCATCGCTTCCAGCACTCGTCGCGACGACCTGCTCCTCAAGCAGGACACCCTCAACCGCATGTGGATCCTCAGGCGCTTTCTCAGCGACCGCAACTCCATCGAAGCAATGGAATTCATCAAAGACCGCATGGAACGCACCCGCAGCAACGAGGAGCTACTCCTCACCATGAACGACTAGCCGCTGTGGCATTCATAAAAACAAAGACTCAGTTATATCAAACAACATTCACAACTTTCCAACAACTTGAACAACAAAAAAATTTGGCGTAATGGTCATTTTGCAGGATAAGAAGTGCATATAGTGGCTTTATTGGT
>CALDIG010000076.1 GCA_937904375.1 uncultured Prevotellaceae bacterium | reverse complement strand
ACGCCCCGAGTGGACTTTCACCACAGATGTATAACATGCCCGTCGTACACAAAAATCGCAAGCAGTTGATATGTAACTACTTGCGATTCAGAGTTGTGGTACCTCCAGGATTCGAACCGGGGACACATGGATTTTCAGTCCATTGCTCTACCACCTGAGCTAAGGCACCAACGTGGTTTTGCGATTTGCGAGTGCAAAGTTACGGCAAGTTTTTGAGATGACCAAACTTTTTGCGCAAAAAAATCAAATTATATTCTAAAAACACCCAAAAGTAGAAAAAAACAGACATAATACAGTTCTGTTTAAGAAAATATCCGTACCTTAGCAGGTTATTTCGCAAAAAACAAAAAAATAGCGAGCGGCAAAACCAGCGAGCGGCAAAACTATGGAACAGTTGATGCAGTATATATGGCAACACCGGCTGTGGCGCGCCGATGACATGGTCACCAACGACGGCCGCCACGTGAGAGTCCTCGACCCAGGACTTCTCAACACCGACGCAGGTCCCGACTTCTTCAACGCCAAAGTGGAGATTGACGGACAGACGTGGGTGGGCAACATCGAAATCCATGTGAGGGCTAGCGACTGGAAGCGCCACGGCCACGACAAGGGCAGTGCCTACGACAGCGTGGTGCTACATGTGGTTGACAAAGACGACGCACCGGTTTATCGCACCAACGGCGAGCGCATACCTCAAGTCGTACTCGAGGTTTCTCCACGCTTCGGCGAGAGCCTTCAGCGATTGGTGGATGCCCGCACCGAGCTTCCTTGCGCTCCGCAATTGCCACAGACCCCCAGCCTGGTAGTGACCGAATGGGTGCAGGCACTGGCGTTCGAGCGGCTGCACAGCAAGGTGGAGCGAGTGCGCGACATTCTGGAGATGTACCACGGCAGCTGGGAAGAGGTGTGCTACGTCACCGTGGCGCGAAACCTGGGCTTCGGCATCAACAACGAGGCGTTTGAGCGGTTGGCGCGGCGCACACCGTTGCGACTGCTGCACAAGCACAGCGACTCGCTGCTACAAGTCGAGGCGCTGCTTTTTGGGCAAGCGGGTCTGCTTGATGCCTCGGCAACCGGTGCCGACGACTACTACCGCCACCTGTGCTCGGAGTATGCCTTTCTTGCCAACAAGTTCTCGCTGCGCCCCATGGAGCGCGAGTCGTGGAAGATGTTCCGCATCAGGCCTCAGAACTTCCCTTACCGCCGCATCGCGATGCTGGCGCATTATATCGAGGGAGGCTTCAACCTGATGAGCAAGATTCTCGAAGCCGACGGCGAGAAAGAGCTGCGCAAACTGTTCCAAGTGGAACTCACGGGCTACTGGAGCAACCATTTCTCCTTTGGCAAGCCTAACGAGCGCCCCACGGCGGCGCTGAGCGACAAGTCGATAGACATTGTGCTCATCAACACCGTGGCACCGCTCTACTATGCCTACGGCGAGCTTACTGGCAACTATGCCCTCACCGACAAGGCGATAAGTCTGCTCGAGAGCCTGCGGCCCGAGAAGAACTCGATAGTGACGAATTTCACTGTGGCAGGTATCGAGTGCGACAGCGCGCTCACCTCGCAGGCCCTAATAGAGCTGCGGCGCAGCTACTGCGACGCGCGCAAGTGCATCTACTGCAAGATAGGACACCGCCTGCTTAGCGAGAGCGCCCACCGATAACGCATTTTTAACACACAATTAATAACAACTTTATTCAAATTTACAAAAACATGAAAAAAATTCTATTGACGGTAATAGCGTCGTGCTTGGGACTGATGAGTGCCCATGCCGAGACGGTAGTGCCTTTTGCCTTTGGCAATTTTGACCAATGGATTACACGACACATCACCGAGTCGAAGGTGCTTGGCGGACAAGAGAAGAAAGTGTTTGAGATAGGACCTTCACAAAACATCACCGGCACTAAGGTCTATAACAATATGGGAGGCTCGCCATGGGCCACCAGTAATATCCTTGCAAAAGTGATGGGAATCGTGAAAACCAGCAACGCCGTGTTCCCCGACGTGCACGGAAACGGCTACTGCGCCAAGCTCACCACCATGATAGAACACTGCAAGGCAGTGGGTGTCATCAACGTTGACGTGCTGGTTTCGGGAAGCATCTTCTTAGGACAGATGATGGAACCGGTGAGCAGTACCAAGAACCCCTACAGCAAGATGAACATGGGCTTGCCGTTCACCAAGAGACCTAAGTACTTGCAGTTTGACTACAAAGTGAATGTTCCCACTGGTGTACAACGCATCTACTCCAGCGGCTTCGGCAGCAAGAAGAACTTGCCTGGACAAGACTATGCCGAGGTGTTTGTGCTACTGCAACGCCGCTGGGAAGACAGCAACGGCAACCTGCATGCGGCACGCGTAGGCACCGGGCGCCAACGCTTCGGCAAGACAGTGACTAGCTGGGTCAACAAGCACCGCATCCCCATCTGGTATGGCGACATCACCAAGAACTCCGGCTACCAGTCTTATATGGACCTCATCCCTAAAGACAAGTCTTACTACGCTAAGAACAGCAAGGGCAAGATGGTGCCAGTGGTTGAAGAGAAATGGGACGACGCTAACGCCACTCCCACCCACATCATCGTGATGGCATCCTCGGGCTGCGGCACCGCCTACACCGGCACCCCCGGCATGGCGCTGTGGATTGACAACATCTCGCTGGTGTATTAGTCGGCTTCGCCGAAGGTTAGTGGTTAGAGGTTAGTGGTTAGAGTTATAATACTACACTGATGACTGAAAACAGATAACTGAAAAAAGCAACTAATACTATGGCAAAGGAAGTGGGGCAAACCCCGATGATGAGACAGTTCTACGAGATGAAGGCGAAGCATCCCGATGCTATGCTGCTCTATCGCGTGGGCGACTTTTATGAGACTTACGGCAACGACGCCATCGTCGCCAGCGAAATCCTGGGCATCACGCTCACGCGCCGCTCCAACGGCACCGGCGGCAAGAATCTGGAAATGGCAGGATTTCCGCACCACGCCCTCGACACATATCTCCCCAAACTGGTTCGCGCCGGCAAACGCGTCGCCATCTGCGACCAGCTCGAAGACCCCAAGCTCACCAAGAAACTGGTGAAACGCGGCATCACCGAGCTTGTTACGCCTGGTGTGGTGATGGGCAGCACCCTTCTCGACCGCAAGGAGAACAACTTCCTAGCCGCCGTACACTTCGGCAAGAAGGCCACCGGTGTGGCGTTTCTCGACATCAGCACGGGAGAGTTTCTCGCCGCTGAGGGGTCGGTTGATTATGTTGACAAACTGCTTAGCAACTTTGCCCCCAAGGAGGTGCTCATTGAGCGCAGCAACCGCACGCGCTTCCAGCAGTCGGCATCGGCAAAATATCTCACCTTTGAGATGGAAGACTGGATTTTCACCGAGGAGTCGGCGACCGACCGCCTGCTCAAGCACTTCGAGACCAAGAACCTGAAAGGCTTCGGCATCCAGAACATGACGTGCGCCATCGTTGCCTCGGGAGCCATACTCCACTACCTCGACCTCACGCAGCACACCCAAATCAAGCACATCACCTCGCTCTCGCGCATCGAGGCAGAGCGATATGTGCGCCTCGACAAGTTCACGGTGCGCAACCTCGAACTAATCACCCCGATGGCCGACGACGGCAAGAGCTTGCTCAGCGTCATCGACAACACCTTGTCGCCCATGGGTGCCCGCTTGCTGCACCGATGGATGATGTTCCCGCTCAAAGACGTGAAAGCCATCAACCGCCGCCTCGACGTGGTGGAGCATTTCTTCAAAGACACCGAGGGGCGCGAATTGCTCAAAGAGCAGCTTGAGGTGATAGGCGACATCGAGCGACTGGTATCGAAGGTGGCGGCGGCACGCATCTCGCCACGTGAGCTGGTGCAGCTCAAGTGCGCCCTGCAAGCCATCAACCCCATCAAGCGGATGTGCGAGCACAGCGACAGCGAGGTGCTGTACAGCTTCGGCGAACAGCTCAATCCCTGCCCGCTCATCAGCGACCGCATAGAGCGCGAGCTCAACCCCGAAGCGCCCAGCCAGGTAAACCGCGGCAACGTGATACGCAACGGCGTGAGCGACGAGCTCGACGAACTGCGCAACATTTCATCAAGCAGCAAGGACTACCTGATGCAGCTGCAACAGCGTGAAAGTGAGCGCACTGGCATCCCAAGCCTGAAGATTGCCTACAACAACGTGTTTGGCTACTACATCGAAGTGCGCAACACCCACAAGGACAAGGTGCCCGAAGAGTGGATAAGGAAGCAGACGCTTGTTAGCGCCGAGCGATACATCACACCCGAGCTTAAAGAGCTGGAAGAGAAAATACTGGGTGCCGAGGAGAAAATCATCACCATCGAAAACCAGCTGTTCAACGAACTGGTGGCGGCGGTGAGCGACTACATCCCCGCCATCCAGAACGATGCGACGCTCGTAGCCCAGCTCGACTGTCTGCTCTCATTTACCCGCGTAGCACTCGAGAACCGCTACAACCGCCCCGTTGTAGATGACTCCCTCGACATCGACATCACCGAGGGACGTCACCCCGTAATTGAGAAGCAACTGCCTGTGGGTGAAGTATATGTACCTAACAGCATCCAGCTGAGCAACGACGAGCAGCAGGTGATGATTATCACCGGCCCCAACATGGCGGGCAAGTCGGCGCTGCTGCGCCAGACCGCCCTGATAGTGCTCATGGCGCAAATCGGCTCCTTCGTTCCTGCCGAAGCGGCGCGCATTGGCATAGTCGATAAGATTTTCACCCGTGTGGGTGCCAGCGACAATATCTCGCTGGGTGAATCGACCTTCATGGTGGAAATGACCGAGGCATCGTCAATCCTCAACAACCTGAGCGAGCGCAGCCTCATCCTCTTCGACGAGCTGGGGCGCGGCACGAGCACCTACGACGGCATCTCAATAGCCTGGTCCATTGTGGAATACATCCACGAGACGCAGGCACATCCCAAGACACTCTTCGCCACCCACTACCACGAGCTTAACGAGATGGAGAAGACCTTCAAACGCGTGAAGAACTACAACGTGAGCGTGCGCGAGATGAACGGCAAGGTGGTGTTCCTGCGCAAACTCGTGCGCGGTGGCAGCGAACACAGCTTCGGAATCCATGTGGCGAAGCTCGCCGGCATGCCCAAGACTATTGTGCACCGCGCCGATGAGGTGCTTAAACGCCTGGAACAGAACAGCAACAACGACTCTCTGAGCAAAGACCTCGACGATGTGGCCAACAACCGCAACGGCGTGCAGCTGTCGTTCTTCCAGCTCGACGACCCCGTACTAAGCCAAGTGCGCGACGAAATCCTCAACACCGACATCAACAACCTCACCCCAATGGAGGCCCTCAACAAGCTCAATGACATAAAATCAATCATCACGGGGAAGAAATAATGCGTAATGCATAATGCGTAATGCACAATGCGTAATGCACAATGCTCAATGCTCAATGCTCAATGCTCAATGCATAATCTAGAATTTCGAAATTCTAAAAAAACGATAAAACAGTCATGCGCAAAGTCTTTATATATTTAATAATGTGTGTCGCCTCGCTGATGGCGATGGCACAGCCACAGCTCGCTCAACAGCAGCTTGCAGCCAACCACAACCGTAGTGGCAGCAACCATTACGCCTACCCCTTCCCCAGCGCGTCGCAGCCGAAGCTCACACCGGCACCAGAGGGCTATGAGCCGTTCTTTATCAACCACTACGGGCGTCACGGCAGCCGATGGCTCACAAAGCAGAGCAGCTATAACCAACCCGTTGAGGCTCTGGAGGAGCTACAGCACGAAGGCGTACTGACAAAGCAGGGAGAGGTGCTTCTTGACAACTTGCGCATGGTGGCTATAGAGGCCCAGGGACGAGCCGGCGACCTAAGCGACGTGGGAGCCGAGCAGCACCAAGGCATAGCGCGGCGCATGTGCGAGAATTTCCCCGAGGTGTTCGGCGGTGATGCACACATCGATGCTCGCTCCACGGTGTGGTTTCGCTGCATCTTGTCGATGGGCAACGAAACAGCCGAGATTCGCGCCTTCAACCCCCATGCTCGCATCAGCACCGACGCCAGCTACCACGACATGTACTACATGGGGTGGGGCTACGGCGAAGACACCCTCGCCAACCCTCAGCGCAAAGCCATTCGCCACATCAGCGACAGCATCTTCAACGCGCGCATCAATGCCTCGCGCTTCATGAATCAGATTGTGAACGACACTACAGCCATTGCCGGCAGGTTTAAGAGCGCGAAGTTTATGGAGGCGGTGTTCGACATCGCAGGCAGTCTCCAGAACCACCACGTTTTTGACGGCATGAACCTTTTCTCCTATTTCACCGATGAGGAAATCTATGAGCTATGGAAAACTAAGAACATATACTGGTATCTGCAATGGGCAAACTCGCCACAGGGCGGTAACCGTATGCCGTTTATTGAAAGAGCATTGCTCAACAACATGATAGAAACTGCCGATGCCGCCATCGCCGACCGTGACCATCACGGCGCAGCGTTGCGCTTCGGACACGAGACATGCGTGCTGCCACTGGCGTGTCTGCTAGAAATCGATAACGTGAACTACAGCTGCAACGACCTCAACACCCTGCACGAGCACTGGCGCAACTACGAGATTTTCCCCATGGCGTGCAATATCCAAATGGTGTTCTACCGCAACACCGATAACGATATTCTCGTGAAGGTGCTGTTTAACGAGCACGAGGCCACCCTACCCTTCCACACCGATACCTTCCCCTACTACCGCTGGAATGACATCAAGCCCTACTACCAGCAGAAACTAAAAACAACTGTCAACTGGCTCAAGTAGATTATCGGGAATCAAGGATCGAGGATCGGGAATCGGTTATTGAGGTCCTTAGCCATTCCTAGCCTAAAAAAAAGCAAAAAACTGACATTTTTTCAGTTTTTTGCTGTATCTTTGTAGCCGCAAAAGGCCTCAAGGAACGATTATACATCCCTAGTGCCTTATAAATCAATAAAATAATGAAAGAAAACGATATAACACAAGACGACCATAATCAGCAACCCATTAAGCGCACGGTGCTTGACTACGACGACATACGCAAGGTGGCGCCGTTCTTTAATGGCAAGGAGAAGTTTGTCAACAAGATGCTGCACTGGCTCAAGGTTGACAAAGCCAACGACTTCCACAGCCGTAATATCGACCACCCCGGACGCGACTTTGCCCACAACCTGCTCACAGAGCTTGACGCAAAAATCGAGTTCAGCAACGAGCAGCAACTCGACAACCTGCCCGAGGGACCATTCATAACCGTGTCTAACCACCCCTTCGGTGCTCTTGATGGAGTGACACTCATCGACATCGTGGGAAGCCGCCGGCCCGACTTTAAGGTTATGGTCAACATGATACTTAACAACATCGGAGCTTTGAGGCCCAGCTTCATAGCAGTTGATGCCCTAGCCAGTGACGACCCCGAGAAGCGCGCCGTCTCAGTAAAAGGCATCACCGACGCTATGCGCCACGTCAAGCAAGGACATCCTCTTGGCTTCTTCCCTGCCGGCGCGGTATCGAAACTCACCTGGGGCATGCGCATTCAGGACCGCAAGTGGCAGCCCTCGGTAATACGCATCATCCAGAAGCTCAAAGTGCCTGTCATCCCCATCTATTTCCATGGTCACAACAGCTGGAAATTTGTAGCTCTGGGAATGATCGACTGGCGCTTGCGCACCCTGCGCCTCCCCGCCGAGGTGTTTCGCAAGAGCAACCACCACTTCCGTGTGTCGATAGGCGACATCATCACTCCCGAGACAATGGCACAATACAGCAATCCCGAAGATTTAGGCGCATTTTTAAAACAACAAACCTACAATTTGAAAAAATGGCAAAAATAACCGACAACGACATCCGCACCACCATGCAGCGCTACGGCATCATTGGCTCAGCACTGGCATTGGTCAACGCCGTGAAGCGAGCTCTCATCATCGCACCCATCGACATATCGGTGCTCATCAATGGCGAGAACGGCACAGGTAAGGAGTTCTTTCCCAAGATAATACACGACAACAGTCCGCGCAAGCACAAGAAATACATCGCCGTGAACTGCGGTGCCATTCCCGCCGGCACAATCTCGAGCGAACTCTTCGGACATGAGAAGGGGTCGTTTACCAATGCCGAGAAAGAGCACGCCGGCTACTTTGAGGTGGCCAACGGCGGCACAATCTTCCTCGACGAGGTTGCCGACCTCACACTTGATGCTCAGGCTCGACTGCTGCGTGTGCTAGAGTCGGGGGAATACCTGCGTGTGGGCTCCTCGGAGGTGCGCAAGACCAACGTGCGCGTGGTCGCCGCCACCAACAAAGACCTGCTTCAGATGGTAAAAGCCGGCGAGTTCCGCGAGGACCTGTTCTACCGCATCGCCGCCATACGCATCGAGGTGCCGCCCCTGCGCGAGCGCGGCGAGGATATAAAGATGCTCGCCACAAAGTTCAGCTACGACTACGGCGAGCAGCAGCACCGTCCGCCGCTCATGTTTGACGAGAGTGCCTACCGCCAACTCATGTCCTTTAGCTGGAGCGGCAACGTGCGCGAGTTGCAAAGTCTAATCCGTGAGATGTCGTCATTTGAGAGCGGCATCGTCACCGGCGATGTGGTGAAGAAATACCTCAACCAGAAGAACCACAGCGGCAACCTGCCCGTGGTCTATGACAAAGCTCAGCACGACTACACCCAGGAGCGCGAGCTCATCTTCAAGCTCATCATGCAGATGCAGAGCGAGCTGCAAGAGCTCAGAGAAGCTATGGCAGGCAAGCAGCAAGGCAACAAGATGCACCTTAGCTCAAATATCAACGACCTGCAACGACAGAGTACGCAACTGGCTACTGTTCATCATAGCAACGACGATATGGTGTGGCAGAACGTTGCCGAAGATTACGAGATTGACAATGCGCCACGCAGCCAGCAGTCATCACGCCACTCCTTCAGTGACATAAAGGCTACAGCCATCGATGTGGAGGAAGACAAAATCAAGACTCTCGAAGACACCGAGAGAGAAGTGATTATCAACGCCATTGAGCGCAATCACGGACGTCGTCGCCAAACCGCCGAGGAACTCGGCATCAGCGAGCGCACACTCTACCGCAAGATTAAGGAATATGGTCTTGAATACCGCAACAACCGTAAATAACATCATGCGCACCACCAAGATTCTCACTGCGTTGCTGGTCATGCTCATAGCACAGTCGTGCATCAGCTACAAGTTCAACGGAGCAGCACTCGACTACAACAAATATAAGACGGTGTCGTTTGGCAACATTCCTATTCGTGCTGCACTAGTCTATCCACCTCTGCAACAGCTGTTTCAAAACAAGCTGCAAGATGTGGTGACACAGCAGACACGGCTTCGACAAATCGACACTCCCAATAGTGACCTGCGCTTTGAGGGCGAAATCACCAACTACAGCCTCTCGCCACAGGCGGTGGGTGAGAATGCCTATGCCACACGCACACGACTCACCATCAGCGTGAGAATCAAGTATATCGACAACATCAACGAGGCCTTGAGCAATGAAGTCACCGTCTCAGCCTACCGCGACTTCGACAGCAACCAGCTGCTCATCGACGTGCAAGACCAGCTGTGCGAAGAGATAAGCGCCGAGCTAGTAGATCTCATTTTCAACCAAACGGTAGGAAACTGGTAGTCTTTTTAATGCACAATGCACAATGCACAATGCTCAATGCTCAATGCTCAATCTAGAATCTCTAGAATTTCTAGAATATCTAGATAATCTAGTAAACAACAAAACTTGAATCTTTTTAACGACATAGAGAAGATGCTTAGCGAGGGCAAGATGCCTGAGCAGCAGTGGGTTGACGAGGCGAGGCAGCGTTATCCTTACTTCGTCTTGCCATTGCTCTTACTGCTCAAGCACAGCGGTGACGACGACGCCATGCAGCACCTTGCCGTGATGAGTCCCGACCGCCGTGACCTCGCCATAGTGGTGGGGAAAGCGCCAGCACCTTTTGCCAACTTCTACCCCACCGAAGACTCTGCGTCGCCCAATGCCGAGGAGGCTATAGACCTCTTCCTCAACACTTTTGCTGGCGGCAGCAACCAAAAGGAGATTGACGCTTTGAGCAACGCCATCTTCAACCCCACACCCGACTATGCCGACATCCTCGCAGCACAGCATGCCGCCAACTCACCAGGCACCGCCGACAAGGAAGATGAGCTTATCGACAGCTTTATCGCACACTCTCGCCGGCACGAACAGGAGACCATTGCCGCCGCCCCTCAAGTGAAACATCACATCGAGCAGGAAGAAGTGAAGCAAGTGGCACACGACACAGTGGAAGAATCCACCCAAAATGATAGCTCCATGCTAAGCGAGAGTCTGGCTAAAATGTACATCGCTCGTCATAAATATTATAAAGCTCTTGAAATTATTGAGAGCATAAATTTGAATTTTCCAGAAAAAAGTATTTACTTTGCAGACCAAATTCGGTTTTTGCGCAAAATTGTGCTTAACGAAAACATTAAAAACAAACTATAACTATTTGATAAAATGACAATTACACTTTCAATTCTTATCGGTTTAGCATCAATTCTGCTGATTGGTGTCGTACTCATTCAAAAGTCAAAAGGTGGCGGTCTGGCTGCTAGCGCCAGCAATTATAACCAATTTATGGGAGTTCGCAAGACTACCGACTTTATCGAGAAAGCCACATGGGGACTCGCTATCTTCATCTGCGTGCTAAGCATCGCCAGCGCGTTCATGGCTAATCGTGCTTTGAGCATCGACAAAGACAATAGCACACCCGACATTAGCAACATGAAACTGCCACAAAACCAAAATACAGCAAACCAGGCAGTTCCCGGAGCACAGCAAGCCCCTGCCAATCCAGGAGCCCAACAATAATTGACGCTAAAAAACAACATTTATGTCATCAAGGGGAGAAAGACTCTCTTTTTGATGACATTTTTTTACTCTCACTGCTGTGCCACAACACGATATCGATATTTTGAAGCGGCGATATGACGCCTATCTGCGCATCGAGAAAGGCCTCTCGCCAAACACCGCGGCAAGCTATTGCCGAGATGTGGAGCACCTGTTTCTCTTTGCCGGCGACAACGGCAAGCAAGCCACCGATGTCACACTCCAAGACCTAGAACTGTTCTTGGGCACTCTCCACGACCTGGGCATCTCGCCACGCTCGCAGGCACGCATCGTCTCGGGCATCAAAAGCTTCTACAAGTTCCTCAAGATGGAAGGCGTGATCGACGTCAACCCCACTCTATTGCTGCCCGCACCACACATCGGGCGGCATCTGCCCGAGGTGCTGACACTTGACGAGATTGACCGCATGATAGCGTGCATCGACCTCTCCAAGCCGCAGGGTCAGCGCAACAGAGCCATCATCGAGGTGCTTTATGGATGCGGACTGAGAGTGAGTGAGCTAGTAGAGCTGCGAATGTCGCAAATCTTTGAGCAAGAGGAATATATCTCCGTGATAGGGAAAGGCGACAAGCAACGACTCGTACCTATCTCGCAAGAAGCTCTGGAGCAGATAAACCTCTACCTGGAGCAAACGCGCAGCAACCAGGTGGCAAAACGAGGCTGTGAGGACATCCTCTTCCTCAACCGCCGGAGCGGCAAGCTCACCAGGGTGATGATTTTCTACATCGTCAAGGAGCTGTGCCAGCTGGCCGGCATACGCAAGACGGTGAGCCCACACACCCTGCGACACTCCTTCGCCACGCATCTGCTTGAGGGCGGTGCCAACCTGCGCGCCATCCAGCAGATGCTCGGCCACGAGAGCATCGCCACAACCGAAATCTACGTCCACATCGACCGCTCCACCCTGCGACAAGAAATCCTCACCCACCACCCAAGAAATCAAATGCACAATGCTTAAAAAATGCACAATGCACAAATGCACAATTCATAATGCACAATGCACAATGCATAATTCATAATGCACAATGCACAATCTAGAATCTCTAGAATTTCTAGATTTTCTCAGAAATCTAGAAAAATCAGTAAAAAAACTCTGAACTATAAACTCTGAACTATGAACTATAGAAACTCACCCCGCCGGGGACCAGCCACCGATAATGTGGCAAAGCTCACGATAAAAGAAGACGGCACCCTGCTCGCCACAGCAGCAGCATTGCTACCCGACCACAAACCCACCAAACTCAAGTCCATGCTGCGCCACAACCAGCTCGCCATCAACGGTGTGCCATCCACCAAATATGACCAACCCGTGAGTGCCGGCGACCAGCTGTGGGTGAACTTCGACCGCTCTTTCCAAGTCTTCAGCCACCCACGCGTGAAGCTCGTCTTTGAGGACAACGACATCATCGTCGTCGATAAAGGCTACGGTGTGCTTTCCACCGCTGCTGGCCGTCCCAGCGACGACACCGTATATAATATTGTAAAGAAATATGCGCGCGGATTCAGCGACAAGGCAAGCGTTTATGTCGTGCACCGACTCGACCGCGACACCTCCGGACTGATGCTCCTCACACGCACCAAGCAGGCACGCGACAAGCTCATCAGCAACTGGAACAACATGGTCATTGAGCGAAGCTACATCGCCGTTGTAGAAGGCAAAATGGAACAAAAAGAGGGCACTGTCAAGAGTTTCCTTGCCGAGAACCCCGACACCTTTGAGATGTACTCCACCGACGACAGGAAACTCGGGAGGCTCGCCGTGACACACTACCGGGTCGTCGAGCAAGGCCGACACTTCGCCATGCTAGAGCTGAAGATAAAGACTGGCCGCAAGAACCAGATTAGGGTACACATGCACGACCTGGGCAACCCCGTGAGTGGAGACCGCAAGTATGGCGGTCATCCTAGCCCCATCAACCGCATCGCCCTCCACGCCGCCACGCTCTCCATCGTCCACCCCACCACTGGCAAAGCTGTCACTTTCACGTCGCCCGTCCCCGAGAATTTCAAAACCATGATCAGCTAGCAGGTGAGAGGGAAAGTGGTCTTGCGAGCAATCGTGCAATATAACAATCGTGTGGACGAGTAATCACTTATCAGCTACTACATTTTGCTTGTCAACTTGTAAACCTGTAAACATGTCAACCAAAAAAAAATTATTTTTTCTCGCAATTTTATTTGTTTGTTTGAAAAAAAATTCCTTAATTTGCAAACTGTTTCATGTGAACAGACAAGTAATAAAAATTGAAACGACGTGACTAATAAATAATAATCAAAACTTTAACCAAAAAAAATCATTTTAAAATGAAGAAAATTTTCACTCTTTTTGCTGCTGCAATGCTTGGCGTGTGCGCTTTTGCACAGATGCCAGAGGTTTGCCCTTCAGAGCTTAGCCTCAAGCTGCTCGACGGTTCTCAAGACAACCTTGTAAAGGTTGAGCTGATGCTTGTTAACTCGAGCATGAACCTCAACGGCTTCAATGTTGAAGTTGAGAAGGACAACGAGACTATCCTTTTCAGAAAATCAGGCGGTGAGTATTTCAGCGCTGCTGGTTATGGCAACGTAATCCTCCAAAGATGGGAGACCACTATGGGTGAGGACGAAGAGACAGGTGAAGAAGTTGAGATCCCTGTTACTGATGACATGCGCGAAAACAAATTGTACCAAATGTGCGACATTAAGAGCAACGTGAAAGAGGGCAACTTGGTTATGATTGAGCTTCTCTCTACTATCGACTGCCGTTTCTTCCCCGTTCTCGAGCAGCCTACCGCTATCGGCGTGTTCTACATGAACTTCCGTAACGCTGCTAAAGACGGTGAGCCCCAGTGCACTCTTTATGCTCCAACAGAGCCCAGTCGCTACTCGTTCTCTTACACTGGTGGTGTAGAGGGCACACGCGCTTGGACTCCCGATGCTCCCATCGAGTACACTCTCGTGAAGAATGCCGACGGTACAGTTTCTGAGCCCGTTATCGAGGGTATCAGCACTATCAACACCGACAAGGCTGTTGACAACCGCATCTTCGACCTCCAGGGCCGCGAGCTCCAGAGCGTTCCCGAGCACGGAATCTACATCCAGAACGGCAAGAAGTATGTTAAGTAATCAATCTTAACTGCTACAATGCAAAAGAAAACCACCTGCTCCCGCGGGTGGTTTTTTTGTTGTGGCTGTGACATCACTTCAAGCTATCGAGAAAGGCTACCGAGCAAGTCCACGACCACACAACCACACAACCACTCAATCACTCGAATGCTCGAATGCTCGAAATTATGCATTGTGAATTATGCATTGTGCATTGTGAATTATGCATTCTGCATTGTCATTAATTCATGCTTTGATTAAATTTCAGAAAAAAATCACTTTTTTCGTGTTTTTTTTAAAAAAAGTTTGGCTGTTCAAAAAACTTTTACTTATTTTGCATTGAAATCTATGCGATGCACTCTATTGTGCACTTCTATTTGACTAAATAATAGTTAATTGAATAACGAGACTAATAAATATTAATTAAATTTTTAACATTAAAAATCGATTTAACATGAAGAAAATTTTTACTCTTTTAGCAATTGCATTGCTTGGTCTGTCAGCTAATGCTGAAGTAAACAGCGAGTACGGTCCTTGCCCCGCTAAGCTCGGCTTTGCTCTGCTCGACGCAAGTGCTGTTAACAAAGTAGAGGTTGAGCTCCAACTGCTGGAGAACACTAGCATGAACCTTAATGGTTTCAACATGCAAGTTCAAAAGGCTAGCGGCAGCGAAAGCGTTATTTTCAGAAAATCAGGCGGTGAGTATTTCAGCGCTGCTGGTTACGGCAACGTAATCCTCGCAAGATGGGAAACCACTATGGGAGAGGACGAAGAGACTGGCGATGAGATTGAGATTCCCGTTACCGATGAAATGCGCGAAAACAAATTGTACCAAATGTGCGACGTTAAGAGCAACGTGAAAGAAGACGAATTGGTTATTATTGAGATTCTTAACAGCAACGACTGCTTCTTCTTCCCCGCTGTGGACGCACCTGCTGGCATTGGCAAGTTCTTCCTTAACATGAGCAACTGCACAGATGGTGAATACACCCTCATTGCTCCCGATGATCCCACTCACTGCTCGTTCTCGTTCACTCGTGGTCCAGAGCCTCTGACTGCGTGGACTTCTGATGCTCCCATTGAGATTACTCTCGAAAAGACTGGTGATGAGATTAAAGATATTACAGGTATCAGCACTATCGCTGTTGACCAGCCAGTTGACAACCGCATCTTCGACCTCCAGGGCCGCGAGCTCCAGAGCGTTCCCGAGCACGGAATCTACATCCAGAACGGCAAGAAGTATGTTAAGTAATCAATCTTAACTGCTACAACGCAAAAGAAAACCACTCGCAACCCGGGTGGTTTTTTTATTGTGGTTGTGACATCACTTCAAGCTATCGAGCAAGGGCTAGCGGGTAAATCCTCGAGCATTCGACCACTCAATCACTCGAATGCTCGAACAATCGAATACTCGAATGCTCGAAATTATGCATTGTGAATTATGCATTGTGAATTGTGCATTATGCATTATGTATTGTGAATTGTGCATTGTGCATTATGCATTGTGCATTAATATAATAGGAGTCTCTTCGCAAGTGTGATAGGCGTCATCGCCGTGGAGAGCGGTGATATATTCCTTATAGCCGATGAAGCGTGCTCCCAGGCTCTCGAGATGAGGAGTGTGAATCTGGCAGTCGATGAGCGAGCCGCCATGCTCCTGCATCTGGCGAGCCAGAGCGATAAGCGCCAGTTTGCTCGTGTTAGGCTCTCGTGAAAACATACTCTCACCCACAAAGCCGGTGCCACTCGTCACGCCATATAGCCCGCCAGCCAGCTCATCGCCACGCCACACCTCCACGCTATGCACCCTACCCAGGCCGTGAAGCTTGGTGTAAGCCTCAATAATGTCATCGCCAAGCCACGCCCCAACCTCGTTGATGCGGTTATCCACTGTGCTGCACGCCCTTATCACTTGGTCGAAAGCAGTGTTGAAAGTCACCCTATAGAGATGCTTGTTAATCAGGGTGCGCATCGAGTGACTCACATGAATCTCCTCAGGGAAAATCACGAAACGACGCTTTGGGCAATACCATTGAATGTCCTTATACCTAAAAGCATACCACGGGAAGAAACCGTGGTCGTAGGCTAGCATCAGGCGTTCCACGCTAAGGTCTCCCCCAACGGCGACCAAGCCACTAGAGTCGAGCATCGGCAACTCAGGATGCGGAAAAGCTAATATTTCATCATCTAGCTCAAAAACCATAGATAGTGGATAGTTGAGAGTTGAGAGTTGAGAGTATAGAGGGGAGAGGTAAGAGTGTGAAAAACTGTGTGGGCGTTGTTGGTGTAGTGCGCCGTAAGCACGGCGTTCGAGGTGATGATTATGCTTTGTGCTTTGCGCATTATGCTTCGCGATTGCGCATAAAAAAAAGAGACCCAGGAACGGATTCCCGGGTCTCCTTAGGGGGCGATTACCTGCGCCTTCCCATGTCGCTGACCATCGGCGTGGTGGGG
>CALDIG010000075.1 GCA_937904375.1 uncultured Prevotellaceae bacterium | reverse complement strand
CTACTATTTTTGATAAATAATAAATAATTATCGTTTACTTTTTAAAGTGGACTCATTATTCAAGTTTCGCAAGTTGTTAACTTGCTCAAAGTTTTAATGTTTAGAGGATAATCAGTGTGAAATATAGAAAATTTTGGAATCTTTTTTCTCTAAACACTAACCTCTAACCTTCAAGCTTTTAGAGTTTTAGAACTTTAGAAACTTGAGTTTACTATTCTACTGTTGTACTATTTTCCTGCTCCACTACTCCATTATTCTACTAAAAAACTACACATAGTGAACGGTGGCTTTCATCACGATGTGCCATTTGCCGTTCTCGAGTTGAGCGCGTCCGGCTCGGTCGGTGACGATTTTTGTCTTACCGGCAGTCGATTGGATGTTATTGCCGGAGCAGGCTCTAGCTAGTGTGTCACCGGGCATGAGCAGGGCGAGCTTCTGTGCTTCGCTCTTGCTGATAACGGTGAACGAACCGCTCTTGCCGTCCATAGTGGTGAGCTCAAAGATGGAGTTGCCAGGTTCGTATGCCGATGCTGAGCGCGAGAAGTTGTCGTTCTCGTCGGGCTTAGCCATGAAGAGGATGCGTGGCTCGCCAAATGCTGCTTGCGGCTCTTCTTTCTTGGGTTCCTCTTTCTTCACCTCTTCCTTCTTGGGTTCTTCTTTCTTTACCTCTTCTCTTTTGGGCTCTGCCTTCTTCTCGGCGGGCTTATTAGAGTTTTTGTCGGCAGGTTTAGAGTCGAAGTCAATCTTTTTGGCTTGTGCGAGGTTGTCGTTGGAGTTTTTCTGCTCAGGTTTGTTGTCGCGTCTCACGGCGGTCCTGTGAGCCTCTTCCTGTCCTTTCATGTTGGCGCGCAACTTGTCGATTTGCTTCTGCAGGTTCTTGATGTCATCGTTGGCATCGCGCATGATCAGTTGGTTCTCTTTGCGTGCCTGCATGGCCAGGAAAGTGCCCAGTCCGCCCAGTGCGAGGCCCACGAGCGATAGGAAATAGAGGAAGCCGTGTCCGCTATGTCCCTCATTCTCGGTGCTGGGGGCAGCGGTCTTGGTGGTGTCGCTTGCAGCAACCACATTGGTAGTGCCGCCAGTTGTGCTGGTGGTGGTTGATGTTGTTGTTGAGGCGGGAGCAGTACTTTGCACCTCGTTGCCGGTGTGGCTGCCGTTGTACTTCTCAACGTCGTTTTTCACTTTGCTCTTGATGTAAGCATTGTTGTGAGCTTCCATAACGGTAGCTACCAGCTTGTCGGTGTTGCCGGTCTCGCTCATGTGGGCATTGAGCTTGTCGTAGCATGCCACCCATTTGGCTTTGCTGCCGTAGAAGGCCTTCAAGTCCTCGAGCGTGTAGTTGTCGCCATATTTCTTGATGATTTCGCTCTCGTTTTTACCAAATCCCAAATCGATGGCAATCCATTGGGCACCGATGGCGAGACCGTGTTGCCACTGTCCTTGCGAGAGGTTTCCGTCCTGAGCTTTGATGCTCATTGTGCCAGCAGTAGTGAGGAGGCACACTAAAAATACTAGAATTTTCTTCATTTTGATAAATGATTTTAATGGTTATTATTATTATGATTTTTCTTTTTCTTTTTATACTGTCCTTGAGATTACCTCGTTGCAGAGGTTTTTTAGGAGATTGTGGCGTATGATGCCTATGATGGGGTAGAAGAACGGCACGTCCTCGATGTGCTCGTCGCCCTGGTACCGCCCCTTGAGGTAGCTGTTGATGCCCGCGGTGAGGTAGTTGTCGATGTCGTCGCCAAGCACGCTGCAGAAAATCTTGAACACCTTGTTGTCGATGCCGAACTCGTCTTTTGTGACGTTGTCGCACAGGTCGATGAAGAACTGGTTGAAGCGCGCCACCTGCTCGATGAGCTTGCTGCGGGTGTCGATGTCATAGACCGACTTGATGTTCAACGGCTGTTTGTCGATCATCGAGAAGCAGTACTTCATGGCGTTGACGTTGCGTGGCGTGAGCTGCTGCACGTCCACATTGCCGTCCATGCGCAGCGTCTCGAGCTTAATGCCGCCTCGGCAGGTGATTTGCTTGGGGCTCTTCTGCTCAATCTTGATGAGGAAGCGCTCGGTGTATTTCTTCTCAAACACTCGCTCGAGGATGAGTTGCGTGAACTCTGTCACCTGGTCTTTGCTTCCCAGGATGTTGAGAATCTTGGAGCCTGTGCCGCTGAAGTAAATCTGCTTTGGCATCTCGTAGTTGCGTGCCTTCATCGACTGCGCGATGTAGTAGATGATGGCGGCATAGAAGTACATGAATATGAGCTTGCGCTGCTGGTCGTTGCGCAGCAAGATGTTGTAGCTGTAGATGTTGCGGTCCACCTCGCGCAGGGTGCGCAGCTGCTCCACGTTCTCGATGGAGAACAGGAAGGCGTTGACGTCTTGCGAACGCTTGCGCTTGAGCACGTCTTGGAGGATGCTGTTGAGGTAGCCTATGTCGCTGTTCTTGGAGATGAGGCGCTTGAAATACTCGCCATAGTGGCGGATGAGCGGGTTGTTGTCGGCGTCGCGCTCGGTGAAGGCGTCGCCAAAGATGGCGTCGCCGGCAAAGCGGAACGATGAGATCGCCACCGGAATGGTGTCGAGACGGTCCTCGGTGGGCTGATAAATCACCGTGTCGGTAGTGCCACCGCCAATGTCGATAGAGACGAAGCTGCCTCCGCTCACGTCGTCGCCCTTGTAGAAATAGGCTGGCGCGATGCTCTCGGGATAGGCGTGGAGGTTGCTGGTGTCGTCGCCAAAGTAGGTGTGGTACAGCTCATTCCACGTGTCGTCGAGCTTGCGTCGGTCGCTGCCGCCCATGCTCACGGGGAAGAAATAGACGATGCTAGTGCGGTTGAGGTCGCCGTTCTCGAGCAGCACCTTGGCCTTGATGAGCAGCACCAGCTCGCGCAGGAACTCGCGAGAGAGCGTGATGTCGCCCATCCACTTGAGGTTGGTGGTGATGTCGTAGCCGTCGAAATACTGGCGCTCATAGAGGAACGGGATGTTGATGTCGCCAAAGAGCTTGTGACCGCCAGTGCTGATGGCGTTGCGTGCCAGCGCGCTGCGCAGGGGGAAGCCATACACGTTGTCGATGTCGCTGGGCAGGAACTCCACACGCTGCAGCTGGTCGGCAAAGAGCAGCGTGCCGCGCTTCAGGAGCGAGGCGATGAGCACCTGATGCTCGCCGTGGGCAAACTCCAGCGTCTTGGCGTCCTCGCCACGCACCGACCACTCTACGTGGCTGTTGGTGGTACCGAAATCGACAGCAAAAATCAGCTCCTTGCTGCTTGCCATGTAGGGTTTCCAGAGCGGCACGATATATCCAGTGAACTGCCCCGATGGGGTGGTGATGGATGCCTGCACCATGTCGAAGGCTCCCTCGATGTCGTAGTAGCTGGTGGTGTAAGAGCTCTGCGAGCGCAGCTTGCTGCTGCACTTGAGCTTGTCATTTGTCATGCCGTCGTTGAAGAACGACAATTGCGCGTTGCCGCCGTCAATCATCGAGAACAGCTGCACGGTGTAGTCGTCTTTATAGTCAGTGCGCACAAAGGGGAAGATGGCTGCCGACATCACCACATTGGTGATGATGCGCCCGGTGCCGCGTTTCTCGTCGAAGTGCCACGATGGGTCGTCGATGGGGTAGTAGTTGCGGGTTAGCTCTATGAAGCGTTTCTTGAGCGGCACTCTTATGGTGACATTCACCGAGCCGTCGCTCATCTCTTCCATCTCGAGCATATTGCGGCCATGAACCTGCTTGGTCACGTCGCTGGCGTTGAAATATTTGAAGAACTCCTCGGTGAGTGGCAGCAGGTAGCCGTTGTTGCTGTTCATCATCTTGTTGATGATGTTGCCGGCGAAGTAGTGGTCGCTGTCGATGGGACCGCTCAGGCGGATGAGGGTGTCTTGCAGGAAGTCGCCGGTGGTAAGGAAGGGATACTCGATGCTGGTGTCGGGGAGTTTGCGCTTCGCCACGGGAATGCCGTGGGTGAACACCTGCGTGGAGCTGTCCCACTCCTTGTCGATGTAGATGTAGTGATCGACGCTGCCGTTGAAGTTGTTGCGCAGCACCAGTGGCAGGGTGTCGCCCACCTCGCGTGTGGGGGCGATGACGAAGTCGCTGCTGGCGGCTGCCGTGCGTATGTCGCGCGCGCGCTTATGGTATAGTCTGGCTCCAAGCACTGTCACCTCGTTGTCGCCCACGAAGGGGTCAAACTCCAGGTCGAGCCTCTCTACCAGTCGTGGCGCCAGCTCATAGCTCAGTGCTTCGAGGTTGGGAATCACCTGTGTGAGGCGGTTGTAGAGCAAGGGTTTCTGCTCCATGATGATGTTCTTGTTCTTGAGCATGTAGTCATACACGCCCTTCACGGCGGTGCGCAGCGTGGGGAAGGCGTTGAAGAGCATGAACATGTAGTAGATGAAGTCGTCGTCGCGTTGCCACAGGTCGCGGGTGTCACTGTCGAAGAGCGAGATGCCTTGCTCCACCTTGATGGCGTTGATGGGTCTCTCACTCTCGCGCGGCACGGCGATGGTCATCGACGACGGCGAGGTGGCACCTATTACCTGACTGTTCCACAGCATGATATACCAGTCGGTGAGCAGGTTGAAGTTATACTTGGTGTCGCTGGTGAGGAAAAGCTCAAGGGTCTCGCCATAGAGGCGGTGCTCAGGCTCGCTCTTGAGGCGCTCCAGCTGCTCGTCACGGTTCCAGCGCACGATGTGGAGGTAATCCTTGTGGTTCTCGAAGTCGAAGAACAGCTGCGCCACGTCGAGGGCGTTCGACACCAGTCGCTTGTCCATCATCGACCCGCTCAGGCGCGCATTGCCGGCAAGATGCTCAAAGGCGTTCTTCACCAGGTCGAGCTGAGCGAAGGGGCTTGGGATGGCGGTTCTTGGATTTTCCGACATGCCGCCGTTAGGGTCCTTGATTTGCTTAATGTCGTCGTCAACGTAGGGCGTTACAGGAATCCAGTCCTGCGCGCTAGTCTTCGTCGTCTTGTTGTTATATGATAGTACTTGACTCATACTATAGTGATTATTTAGTTATTTTCGTCGATATTGAATAGGTGTTGTGTGAATAAAATGGGAGGATTCCCAATCAACTGAATATCAAATTTTAAGCTATTAGTTAGCGCTCCATCAGCACTGTGAATTCTAAATGATATTTGCCAACCTTCGTCTAAAATCATTAAGAGGGTTGTTTCGGAATTGCGCTTAAAGTCAAATTCAATTATTCTAGATGGCAACTTGATTTTTTCGGCTTTAGCCTTTGGTTTTAACCCATTTATAGGTTTGTTAAGCTTGCCCATAAGATTAAAAGCTTTGACAACAACTAAATTGCAATCGTCGTCTTTTATTATTTTATAGAAAGGATATTTACCTATTAAATAACTTAGCAACGCTTGTGGAACATCATTATGCTCAGCATTGAGCCTGATCAATTCTTTTTTAAAGGCTTTTAATACAGGAACATATATTTCAGAAAACTTGTTTGGAATTTGATTCCATCTTATTGATGGATTATTTTGTTTATAATTATTCAACAAGTTAAAAATAGGTTGAATCTCATTAAAATATGATTGAGAGCACGGATGATTCAACCAAATGTTACCAAAATCAATCGACATTGACAGTCGTGAATGTTTTACTGCTTCATGATTATTCTTTGCGCTAAAGCCAAGCTCCCACTTTGGACGAATGTTATCCCTACTGAAAATGATATCACGAACGTCTCCTGCAATTCCTTCAGCATCTTTAGCAATGCGTATTTTTAGAATATCATCTTTGTCTTTCTCGCTAACTAAACCCGGTTCTAAAATGGTTAAAGTCTCAATTGTATTAATAGCTGCTCTAACGAAAGACTCTTGCGCCTTCTCGTGTTGAATTTCAAAACATGATTTTGTCTGTTGGTAAGCATCGTCTTTTATTACAATGACATTTATACCTTTATTTTTAAGAAAGGTATAATAGCTGTTGGCAATAGCATATTCAAATGCTCTGCCATTCTCGGTTGAATCGGCTTTTCTGCCAAGTTTTGTGAGATACTTATTTGCCATAGTTGTTAGCTTTAATTAAAGTGTTCTTGATTGCATTGGCCATAGCAAATGCTAACATTACTGGAACAGCGTTACCTATCATCTTATAACCGTCATTTAAGTCTTGGTAAATAAACTTAAAGGAATCGGGAAATCCTTGAATTCTTGCTGCTTCACGCACAGTGAGCCGTCGATATAAGTGCTCTTTTCCTGTCACAAACTTATGTTCGTTAGGAGAAATTTTTACCATTTTAGGAGCTTGCGGATGCAACTGGCTCTGTCTTCCGCTTGCTTGAACAGTGTATGCTGGTTCATCCCAATCCCTTACACGATTTCTTGACATGAAAATTGAAGAAAATCCACCTACAAAGTATTCGTGGTTAGGGACTCTACAATAATTGCCGTTAGTCTTGTTTTTTTCTCTTGCAGGAACTTCAAGACCTTGCAAATCCCAAATGGCATCACGCAATGTAGGTTTTAATTTTTGAGGCTTGGGATAATCAAAATCTGTGATACCCAAGTCTTTTCTAAATCCAACGTAGAAAACTCGCTCGCGGTCTTCGGCGACATCAAAATCATTAGCGTTCAACATTTTCAAGAAAACAATATAACCAGCATCTTTGAAACCTTGAATGAAATCATCAACAGCTTTTTTGTGTCTGGGTGCAAGCATCCCTGAGACATTCTCTGCTAAAAAGAATAAGGGTTGTTTAGCTTTTAAAATTCTAATGTATTCATAGAATAATTTACCTCTCAAATCCTCAATTCCGCGCTTGCTTCCACCTTCTGACCAGCTTTGGCACGGAGGCCCCCCTATTATACCTATGCTATCTGGTATTTCTGACGCATCAATTTCGGTGATACTTCTTTTGTCAAGAGGTGCATTGTGGTTCATTTCATAGGTGGACCATATTTTTTTGTCAAATTCATTGGCCCAAATAATGTTGAACCCTGCTTTTTCAAACCCTAAGTCTAAACCTCCAGCTCCTGAGAAAAGTGAAATAACCGCATTAGTTTTGCATGTAATGATATTTGGATTAAGCTCTTCATATGAGAATAGAGAAAGTGCTGGTTCATTAACCATACTTTCAAAATTATCATTATGTAGATAGTTATATGCCATGTAAGAGAATTCGATAGAGCTTTAATTCAGGTTGTTATATCTTTCGGTGATGATTTTCTCGGCGGCGGTGTAGAAGAGGTCCATGAGTTTGAGCTCGGGATTGGTGCCGTAGCGGTTGCTGTCGCGGCTGAGGCGGTTCATCTCGGCCTTAAACACATCGTTGTCAACCTTCTTATTGCCGAAGAAGCTTTTCTTGGTCACCACTTTATGGATGGCTTTGTTCATGTCCATCTCACCCTCGTTGAAGAGGGTGACGTGGCGACGATTGTGCAGCAGCTCGGTGAGCCACTCGATGTAGCTGTCGAAGAACTGCTGAGTGAGTACGCGGTAGAACTGTGTGCCGGTGAACTCGCGGGTAATCTTGGGAGCGTCTTCGGTGAATCCCTGACCAATGATGTCGTTAAGACCAGTGCGCAGGAAGATGTAGAGCAGGTGCAGCTTCACTAGCGGCCGGTAGATGACCGAGCGGGTCTCCTGTCCGAAGGCCGAGAAATCGACGAAGTCGGTATCTTGGTCGAGGCCATACTCAAACGCCTTGGTGGGCAACGGGTCACCAGTGGCAAGGTCGGTGAGTTCGCTGTCGCTCAGACTCATGAACTTGAATGGTGCTAAAGCGCCTATCATCTCGATGAGATGAGCTGGGTCGTGCTGGTCGCGCTTGTCGCCTGGGTCGTAGGCGTAGGGTGCGTTATGCCCGTGGTCGCCTAGGTAGAAGATGGCGTTCACGGCGTTGCGTCCATTGCCTGTGAGGGTGTTGTTGTAATACTCCAGCGCGCTTTGTGTCTTCACCACGAAGTCGGCATTGTCGATGCGCTTGTCGTTCTTGTCGTCGCTTTCCATAAGCGAGAAGTAGGGCAGCACGGTGAGTCCGCCTATTGGCGCCTTCTGGAGGAATGCCTTGTTCTTGGCGTCGATGTTCTTGGCTTGGCGTATGTTCTTGACGATGATAGGGAAGCCTGCCGCGCCCGTGCCGCCAAAGATGCTGCTGATGAAGAAGATGCGGTCGCCGTCGGCGAAGACGTTGGCAAACGCTTTGAACTCATTGCTGTCCTTGATGCCGTTGAGAGCCACGCTGCCAATGTTGGGCGAGCCCACGAAGCCTATGCTCATCTTGTTCTCTAGCTGATAGTCGGCAAAAAGCAGCGAGGTGAGTGCCTGGTTAGGCTCATTCATGGTGTTGTAGCTGATGAAGTCACGGAACTTGTAGTTCTCGACGGCGGCGAGGTTGAAGATGAAAGAGTCGTCGAGTGGCACTTGGCTGCTCGACACCACGTCTTTGAGGCTGGATATCTTGGTGGCAAAGAATCCATTGGCATTGGCATTCTTGCCATAGAGTTTCTCGCGGATGGTGCTGTAGGCACTGAGAAGCCGCTCGGTGCGCTTGAGGTCGGCATTCGACTTGTGTGGGTCGATGATGATGGGCACCAGCTCCACGTCTTGCAGTGGCCGCCCGTTGGCATCGACAGGTCTCACTCCCGCGGCACAAAGCATAATCATCGACTTGAGCACGCGTGAGCCCGTGCCGCCTATTGCAAATATAAAAATTTTCATTTATTATCGTTTATCGTTGATCGTTTATCGTTTTTCGTTTATCGAAGTTAATGCGAATTGTTACTGTGGAATGGGCGTGTGGCGGCAGTTGCTGCTCCACCAGCGTATTGAGAACGAGGCGATAACGAAGGTCAATGCCGTGAACAGGATGTTATAGACCTGGAAGGTGAACTCGGCGGTGGAGTAGTCAAACCCCTCGAGCAAGTGTGCCACAACGAGGTAGCACACTACCGGTGTCAGAACGCATGTCACGCCCAGCATCGCCAGCCAGTGATACCAGCGGTCGAATTTCACCGAGTTGATCACATAGTAGTACACTGCCGCCATGCCCCATGCCATAGCGATGGTGATGACTGCCACAGTGCCGTATGCACCAGTGTTATACATCTGGTCGCTGAAACCATTAACGGTGTAAAGCGCCTCATAAAGCTCCACCCTGAAAATCCAGAACAGAACAGTGGCAATAGCGCCAAGAACTAAAAATATCACTTTATCTCTCATGTTTTTATAGTTTACAGTTGATAGTTTTTATTCTATTTTTTCTAGAAATTCTAGATTGTCTAGATTTACTAGAGCGTCTAGATTACTAGGGTTTAATTTTCAATTTTAACGACTATTTTCCCGTAGGTGGCGTTGCCTGGGGCGAAGGCGTCGTAGATGCCTTGCAGGAAGCGGTCGAGACCGAAGGTGGTGGTGGCAAAGCCGGCTGCCGATGGGTTGATGTCGCTGCTTGTCGAGGACTCGATAATCCATGCCGGGAATCGGTTGTTGATGGTGATGGCGAGTTCGTCGTGCTTGGTGTTGAATTTGCCCTTTGCGGTAATGAGGTGAGTCATGCCGTCAAGATATGAGCGGTTGTTGTTGTTGATGTCGGCAGGTGTGATGGGGCGGATAGAAATCTGGAATCCCGATTGCGACTGCACTGTGTAGTTGGCAATGTCGGTCAAGAATGTGTTGTCCTTAGCCAGCGGCTTGAAATTGGCGGCGATGGTGAAGCACATCACTCCCGTCTCGCGGTCACCCTCGCACTTGGTGAGCATCTTTGGGTCGTCGCGCGAGATGCGGAAGCGGCCAGTGTTGTCCTTCCAGTCGGGCACAATCTTGAAGCTGATGTCGCCTGGTGCCTGGTTAAAGCGGTAGGTGTTCTTCACGCCGTCGGGGTGCAGGAACTTGGCATATTTCTCATCGTTGGCCATGAGGTCGAGAGTTGCGGCGTCGCCCACGATTATGATGTAGAACGGTCGCTGGCCATTATAGGCGAAGGGTGCGTTGTTGTAGGGATAGTACATGCCGTTGTAGTCGCCCATGAGCTGGTTGACGATGATCGACTTGCCCTTGTAGGTCTTGAAGATGGCAGTTGCCACGCTGTTCTCCTCGTTGAGAATTTTCTCTACGCTCACGTCGGCGGTGTTCTGTGGCGAGTAAATGAGGTCGGTGATGAGCACGCTCACGTTGCCTGGCTTCTGTGCCTGGAAAATCTTCTCGAAGATGAGCTTGAAGTCGGTGTAGCTGGCGTTGCCGGTGCCGCTGGTGCTCTCATAGATGTTGCGGTCCTGCAGGAAGGAATCGACGGTGCCGCTATAGGGGTATATGTTGTCGTTGACGATGTTGATTTTCACGCTCTCACGGCTGGGGAAGAAGTTAATCAGGTCGTTGACCGCCTTCTTGAGTTGTCCTCGGCCGCCGGTGTGGTCGTAGGGCGTCATCGAGCCGCTGCGCTCAAAGTAGATAGTGAGCGAGAGGTCCTTGAGGCTATAGACCGCGATGTTCCAAGATATGGGCGGTCGCAGTTTGCTCCCTACCTCGTTGATGTATTTTCCGAGGGCTTCGACATTTATCTCGCCGTTCTTGTCAAGATACTGGCTGTACTTCTCGGGGTTGCTTTTGATGATGGAGCAGATCGAGTCGTAGGTGACCTGAGTGGTGTCGCCGTTGATTAGTGCCTTCTTGATTGTCTTTTCCAGCCCACCACCACCGCACGAGGTCATCGCCATGCTTGCGGTGAGTGCTACAATTACCATCACTAGCAAAGTGCGCATTTTGTTTATTTTGTTCATTGTTAATACTTTTAAAAACATAGTTTTTAATTAAGGATAGCGGCCACGAAGTGTTACTTCACCTTATTACTTGCAAAGTTACAAAATAATCTTCATTTACACATTATATAAGTGATATTTTAGGAAAAATTTAATACAAAATGTCAAAATAATCGCCTTGTGTGATTTTTTTGTGCAATAGACACCAAAGTTAATCGTTTTTATGTTAGGGAAAATAGACTATGTTCAAATGCTGTTGTAACATATCACGTTTGGCGGTGTTGCTCCGCGGCATGGCAATTGTGGTTGCTGTGCTGGGGTGGTGTGGCTTTAGTGCTGGAGCACAGGTGATTATCAATGGTGTGAGACCCTTTGCCGATGAGGGCAGCAATATGCTCCTATATAGTATTCCGAAGTCCACATTTGGTAATGATTTTGCTGCTCAGGTGCAGGTAGATACCGCCTATGATTGGCACAATATCACCGTTGCCGGTCAGCCGCTTACCGGCACTCCCATAACCTTCAGCAACGTGAGCGGCGACAAGGTTTATATTGTGAGGGCTATGGAGAATGGAAAGTTGGTGCTTAAACAATTGATGTTCACCTTCTTGCCAATCATCAGCATTGACGACGACATGGGCTATGACTTTATCGACACCCATGTAACGGTCATGGACCCCGACGGCACTACCGATGAGGCGATGCTCGCTCAAGTGAAATGGCGTGGGGGATATACCAACGTGGAAGGTCGCCACAAGCGCAACTACAGCATCAAGTTTATTGACGAGAATGGAGATAAGCAGAACCGCCGGCTGCTGGGACTGCGGCGCGACAACCACTGGAAGCTCGATGCTGGGCAGGTTGACCTGTCGAGGGTGCGCAACCGCTTCGCCACCGACTTGTGGCTCGACATGGCGCGTGAGCCTTACTATTACGCTCAGGCCCCCGATGCTTTGTCGGGTGCTCGCGGCAAGATGGTGGAGGTTTTTGAGGGTGGAAGGTATATTGGCATTTATTCGCTCATGGAATGCATCGACCGCAAGCAGCTGCAAGTGAGAAAGTACGACGAGGACACTCATCACATTCACGGCATGATATGGAATGCTGCCAGTTGGAGCAAAGTAGCGGAGTTTAAGCAATACGTGGGCTATGATAACAACAGTCCCAATTACAGTACCTTTGTAGTTGAATATCCCGACTTCGACGAGGTTCACCCCACCCACCACGAAGATCTGTACAATGCGGTGAAATTTGTCGCCACCAGCGATGTGAGCAGTTATAACGCCCATGCCCATGAGTATTTTGACATGCCTGTCCTGATAGACTATGCCATCTTCATCCAGTTCTTGATAGCAGTGGACAACAGTGTGAACAATATCTTCTGGGCAATATATGACCGAGATGTTGACAAGCGTCTCACATTGGCGGCTTGGGACCTTGACTGGTCACTGGGCACCAACCGCGACTCCCCCGACTTCAGTGGCGGCAGGGCAGAGCCCGACCATGACCTCAAGTTTTCGAGCCGGGAGTTCAATATGTTTAAGGACCCACAGTGCATCTATCACGACGACATGATTGAGCGCTACTGGCAACTACGCACTTCGTGGCTCAGCGAGAAGAACCTTGCCGACCGGCTTAATGCTCTCGTTACGCCGCTGGTGGAGAGTGGGGCAGTGGCGCGTGAGGAAGTCCGCTGGAGTGGCGACAGCGATATCAACGGCTTGCCGCTCGAAATTGTGGGCGAGAAGGAGTATATCATCGATTGGATGAATAAACGCCTCGCCTATCTTGACCGCAACCTCATGCGTCACCCATGTGATGTGAATGGCGACGGTGGCATCACTGCCGCCGATATTGTGCTGCTGCATAATACCCTGCTCGAAGGTGTGACCTACGACAGCAATCTAGACGTGAACGGCGACGGCAGTATCACATCGACCGACCTCACCATGCTTTTTGAACAAATTTTAGGATTATGATATATAGGATTAATAGACTCTTAGTGCTGATGGCTTTATTGCTCATGGCAGGCATTAGCGCTAACGCCGCCGTGAAGCTCACGGTTAACGGTTGCCCGGCATTTTGCGACAGTGCGACAAGCGCCTTGCTGGTGTCGGTGCCACAGCAGCGCTTCGGCACAAGTTGGCCTGCTGTGGTTCAGGGCATTGACGGCTGCATCGTTGAGAGCATAAATGGCATGGCACTTGCCGAAGATGGCAGTTTCACCTTTACCAGTATTGCCGGCAACAGGTCTTGGACGGTGCGATGCGCCGATGGCAAGGAATATGCCTTGCAGTTTACCTACTTGCCTATAGTGGGACTTGAGGGCAACTTCGGCTACGACTATGCACTTGGCTCTGTGGTACTTGCCGAGCCTGGTCAAGGTGTGGGTGAGGCGATGACGGCACGCGTCAAGTGGCGTGGCTACACCACCAACACCCCCGAGAAACATAAGCGCAACTATAGCATAAAATTTGTGGACGCCAATGGTGAGAAGCAGAACCGCAAGCTGCTGGGAATGCGTCGCGACAACCACTGGATACTTGATGCTGGACAACCCGACATGGCACGGGTGCGAAACCGTGTTGCCACCGAGCTGTGGCTCGACATGGCACGTGAGCCTTACTACTACGAGCAAGCTCCCGATGCGCTCAGCGGAGTGCGTGGCGAGGTGGTTGAGGTGTTCCTGGGCAACGAGTACCGAGGCATCTACTCACTCACCGAGGCAATGGATCGCAAGCAGCTTCAACTTGTCAAGCACGATACTATAAACAATGTGTTTCACGGCGGCTTATGGAAGACCGACCAGTTTAACTCCCAGACGGGATTCCGCCTTACCGAGCCGTTCAACGACTCCCTCCCCGACTATTGCAGTTTTGCCGTGAAATATCCCGATTTCGACGAGGTGTTCCCCACAAGTTATAAGGTGCTTTATGATGCTATACATGCCATGGAGATAAGCGAGAGTGTTTTTATTTATAACATTTTGGTTGACAGATATTTCGATATGCCAGTGGCTATTGATTATACAATATTCTACCTCACCCTTAACGCCAACGACAACTCGGCACGCAACATCTACTGGCTGTGCTATGACCGCGCGGTAGATCGGAGGCTGTCGATTGCCGTATGGGACCTCGATGCCTCAGTGGGGCAGACCTGGTCGCCCATGGACTGGAGGCCACCGCTCACGGCTTATAACTACTTCAAAATTCCCTATAACTGGCTCTTCAAGATGCTGTTTCACAACAAGTGCAAGTATCGTCAGGCGTTTCTCGACCGCTACGACGAACTGCGCGCCACATGGCTCAGCGAGGAGAGCTTGGTGAACCGTTATGCCAGTGCCATCAACCGTCTCATTGACTGTGGCGCCGCCACCCGCGAGGAGCAGCGCTGGAACGGCGACAGCGACCTCTTCGGGCATCCGCTAAACTTCGCCG
>CALDIG010000074.1 GCA_937904375.1 uncultured Prevotellaceae bacterium | reverse complement strand
ACCAACGACCTCTGGGTTATGAGCCCAACGAGCTACCACTGCTCCACCCCGCGATTTGCGTGTGCAAAAGTACTGCCTTTTCTGAAACTGGCAAAATTTTAGTGGCATTTCGGCTAAAGAATAAACAAACTTTAACAAAAATGCCACTAAATATAGCTTTGGCTATATGCTTTCGTTAGTCAAATACACCCTTCATTGCCTCGGCCTGGTGGGTGTCGTCGCGCGACTGCTGTTCGCCGCCTCCTCCACCGCCACCTGATGATGACCGTCGGCTGCCTCCGCCCTCGATGCGTTGTGCTATGCCTCGCTCACGGTAGCAGAAGTCGTAGTCGCTGGGAACCTTAAATGAGGCGTCGCTTGAGTAGGGGTTGGAGTCGTCGGCGAGCACCTTTTTCATGAACAGTCCCCAGATGGGTAGTGCTTGTCCTGCACCTTGACCGATGCCTCCATTATAGAAACGAATGTATCGTTCCTCACCGCCAACCCACACTCCTGTCACGAGTTGCGGTGTGAATCCCATGAACCATCCGTCGCTGTTGTTGTTGCTTGTACCTGTCTTGCCGCCCATCTCGATATTGTTGACGTAGGTGCGCACTCGTCGTCCTGTACCGTTGTTGATAACGCTCTCGAGCATGGTAAGCATTTTAAGGTAGGAGTCTTCGCAGAGCACCTCCTTCTGTCGAGGCGTGAACTCTGCCAGCACATTGCCGTGGCTGTCGCAGATGCGCGATACAAATATTGGGTCGCTTCGCACCCCATGGTTGGCAAATACAGAGTAGGCGCTTACCTGCTGGCGTACCGACACCTCGCAGGGTCCAAGGCACAAGGGTGCCACGGTGTCGAAGTCGTTGGTGAGGCCGTAGTTGTGCAGCATTGTCACCAGGTTGGTGGGCTTGAGCAGGTCGATAAGTCGTGCCGAGCAGGTGTTGTTAGACGTGGTGAGGGCCTGCTTGAGAGTGAGCATACCACCGCCGCCGCCGCCGCGCGGGCTCCACCCGCCAATGGTGATTCTCTCATTAGAGATGAGGTCGCAGGGGTTGTATCCACATTCCATGGCGAGTGAGTAGAGGTAGGGCTTCATAGTGGAACCAATCTGTCGTCGTCCCACCGACACCATGTCGTAGGAGAAGTGGTCGTAGTCGGGACCGCCAACGTAGGCTTTCACTTCGCCGGTAGTGGCGTCCATCGACATCATGCCACATCGCAAGATGCTCTTGGTGAACAGCAGCGAGTCGAGCGGTGAGAGGAATACTTCTCTCTCTCCGTTCTTGAGGTCAAAGACGGAGATGTGCTGCTTGGTGTTGAAGTTCTCCATTATCTCGTTCTCGCTCTTGCCTTGCGCCTTTAGGGTCTTATAGCGTGTGGAATTGACAATGGCATTGCGGATGAGGCGGTCCTTCACCGACTGCGGCAGCTCGCTGCGGCTGGTGGTGTATGGGTCTTTGTTGCCGGTCTCGCCCGAGTTGATGCCATGCTCCGACCAGAAGACGCCTTGCAGATAGGTCATGTGCTCCTTGACGGCTTCTTCGGCATACTGCTGCATCTTGCTGTCGATGGTGGTGTAGATTTTAAGACCGTCGGTGTAGATGTTATAGGGCTTGCCGTCGGCTTTGTAGTTCTTGTTGCACCAGCCATAGAGGGGGTTGTCGACCCACTGTGCCGAGTCGGCGTAGAAGGCCTGTTTGTTCCATGCGGGATAGTTTCTATAGACGGGTTTTGTCGCCATCATCATGCGCACTATTTCCTCTCGGGCGTAGGGCGCGAAGCCTTCGTTGTGGGTTACTGGATGGTAGGCGAGCATGATTTCGGTGCTCTGTGCCCGCTCGCAGTCGGCTTTTGTGAGAAATCCTGCCTCATACATCTTTTGAAGCACCAGGTTTCGGCGCTCCTTGGCTCTTGCGCGGTTGGATTCGGGGATGGGGTTATAGAGGGCAGGGTTCTTACACATTCCCACCAGCAGTGCCGCCTCCTGGACGTTGAGCTCGCTGGGCGAGTTCTTGCCGAAGTACACATAGCAAGCGCTCTTGATGCCCACAGCGTTGTTGAGGAAGTCAAACTGGTTGAAGTACATCTGCATTATCTCGTCTTTGGTGTAGTAGCGCTCGATCTTCATGGCGATAACCCACTCGATGGGCTTCTGCATGGCGCGCTCGAGGATGTTCTTCGACGAGGGGGTGTAGAGCTGCTTGGCGAGCTGCTGGGTGATGGTGCTGCCGCCGCCTGCCTCCTTCTGCCCCATGATGATGCGCTTGATGATCGAGCGTCCAATCGCTGTGGCGTCAACGCCGGCGTGGTCGTAGTAGCGCTCGTCCTCGATGGCGATGAGCGCGTCTTTGAGGTATGGCGAGATTTGGTCAAACTCCACATAATATCTGTTTCCGTTGCTCTGGAATATTTTTCCCATCTCCACGCCGTCGGCGGTGTACATCGTCGAGGCGAAGTTGTCGGCAGGGTTGCGTAGCTCGTCGATGGGCGGCATATAACCTATGATGCCGTTGTAGATAAGGAAAAACAGCACGAATAATCCGGCGAAGAAGAGGAGCAGTGACCTCCACATCCACTTGATTATCGTGCGGTTGCGTGATGACCGGTCGGCAGTTTTCATAAATCTATCGTTTAAGTTTTGCTTTGTTGTCTATTGTGCTTTTGTGGGTGTATATGCCGTGATGGCAACCTTACAAACTGCAAAAGTAATAATTTATTTTTAATTACACACATTAATTTTAAGTTAAGTTTAGGGTTTATGTTTAGTTCATAGTTCATAGTTCATAGTTCAAAGTTCAGAACTTATTGTCTTTTTCATGACAATAAATGACAAAATGACGCATTGTTGACACTAAAAGCGGCAATAATGTCTTATAAAATGACAATATGACATAATTTCAATATCTTTCTCAGCTTGGCACTTGATTTGCAAACTAAAGGAGTGAACCTGCTTCAAGGATGCGGTAAGCTTCTTGAGCATGTTGAAAAAGACAAATATTATTAACCATTAAAAATTATAGGAGATAAAATTATGTTACTAGCACGTAGAAATTCCAACTGGTTGCCCGATGTTTTCAACGACTTCTTCGACACCGATTTCATGCCCAAGGCATGCACCACAGCACCGGCTATCAATGTGATTGAGAAGAAGGGTGAGTATGACGTGGAGCTTGCAGCTCCTGGGATGACAAAAGAGGACTTCAAGGTGAGTCTTGACGAGGATCGCAACTTGGTGGTTGAGCTCGACAAGAAGATAGAGAAATGCGAGGAGAACAAAGACTGCGGTCATTACCTGCGCCGCGAGTTCTCTTACACCAAGTTTCACCAGACACTGCTGCTCCCCGACGACGTGAACCGCGACACCATCAGCGCCACTGTGGAGAATGGAGTTCTGAAGGTTGTCCTGCCAAAACTCCAGCCTCAAGAGATGAAGAAGGAGCGCACTCTGATTGAGATTCAGTAATGATAATTGGTTGAAATTGAAAAGTGGAAGGTGGAAAGTGGACTCTGTTTCTGTTTCCTCCTTCCACTTTCCTCGTTCATCGTTCCGCCATTTGGGCGGCTTTTTTTTCACAAACTTGCACAGTTGTCAAAAAATACCTATCTTTGTGAGCTTTTAACGAAAACACAAAAATAACGATGACACGAAAGACTAAAAACATAATCAAGATAACGCTAGGAGTGATAACATTATTTGTTGTTGCTTTAGCATGTGTGATGGCTTGGACCAACCCCGACAGGGAAGAGCACAAGAGAGTGGTTGCTCAGATAGTGAATAAATATGACATGAACAAGCTCAACCTCACAGAGGCTGAGCGAGAACAGTACATCGGCTATGTGTGCAGCGGTTCAAGTGTTAATATCTTGAGAAAAGAGGTGATGCCAAGATTTGTGGTTGACGATAACAATGCATTGTGGTCAACAGGTTATATCATGATTAAAGGAGACAACGATTCCATTATCTACAAAAAGAAGGTGACCACTGGTATGTTTAACAAAGTTAGAGTTGTTGATGAGCAAGAACTCATGCAGGCAATTCTTGAGGCTCACCGCATCAATGAGCATCGCACAGCTGCCGCCGCCTCCAAGCAGCAAGCGGCACAGCAGCAAAAGTAGCTCGCCACAATGTGCAGAAGATGGTGCCATAGAGCACTGGCGATGACAGTCGTGGCTATGCTGGCGATGACGGCGTGTGTGCGCTCTGCCAGTGAAGAAGGCCAGGTGCGCGACGACCTGCCGCTTGACTCGCTGCGCGACGGCGACGTGGTTTTCCGCATGGGCATAAGCCCCGAGAGCCGGGCGGTAATGCGCCTCGACACCGCAGGAGGGCAATATTCGCATGTGGGTATAGTGATTGGCGACAACGGCAAGTGGAAGGTTGTCCATGCCGTGCCGGGAGAGAGTGACGCAGGCATCGACAGGGTGAAAATCGAGCCCATCGACTCCTTTTTTCTCTCCACACGCGCCGAGCATGGAGCAATCATGCGGCTGAAGGGCTGCGATGGCACAACGGCACAAATAGCCGCGAGAAATGCCGCCCGATATGTGGGTGTCCCCTTCGACTACAACTACAACTGGCACGACACCACACGCCTCTACTGCACCCAACTCATAGCCGTGGCCTATTCGGGGGAGGGCATCAACATCCTGGGAGCCAGCAGTCCTAAAGGGGACAGCGACGATACAAACGTCATCGTCTTTCCCGGCGACATCGCCCGCAACGACTCGCTGCAGGTAATCTTTAAATTCTGAAATAAAACTCACTTTAGGAATTTATAGAACCCTCCTTTATTATGTAATTTTGGATAAATTAGGCTGCGTTTCGGAAATAAAAAAGAAAAAAAACGTTTTTCATTTTGTATTTCTCTCAACTTGCACTAATTTTGTGGGTTAAATTTACGTTAGAAAATATATTAATATCCAAAATAATAATTTTATAGCTATGGCTTTTTTGACTAATGACAAACTTACAATCGTCGGCGCTGCCGGTATGATTGGTTCCAACATGGTTCAAACTGCCCTGATGATGGGCTTGACTAACGACATTTGCCTCTATGACGTGTTCTCGCCCGAAGGCGTGGCCGAGGAGATGCGCCAGAGTGGGTTTGGCGACGTGAAAATCACTGCAACTACCGATGCTAAGGAAGCTTTCACCAACGCAAAATACATTATTTCGAGCGGTGGTGCGCCACGCAAGGCGGGCATGACACGCGAGGATCTGCTCAAGGGCAACTGCGAGATAGCACGTGGACTGGGCGAGGACATCAAGCGCTATTGCCCCGACTGCAGGCATGTTGTCATCATCTTCAACCCTGCCGACCTCACTGGTCTTGTTACTTTGCTCTATAGCGGATTGAAACCTAATCAGGTGACAACCTTGGCAGGTCTCGACAGCACACGTCTGCAGAGTGCTCTCGCCAAGAAATTCAACGTGATGCAGAGTGAGGTGACAGGCTGCGCAACCTACGGTGGCCACGGTGAGCAGATGGCGGTTTTCGGCTCTCATGTGCGCATCGACGGCAAGCCGTTGACCGACATCATTGGCACTCCCGAGTTCTCACAAGAGGAATGGGAGCAGATGAAGCTCGACGTTACTAAGGGCGGTGCCAAGATTATCGAGCTTCGCGGACGCAGCTCGTTCCAGAGCCCGGCATATCTTTCTGTGGAGATGATTCGTTCGGTGATGGGCGGCGAGAAGTTCCCCTGGCCTGCCGGCACCTATGTGAAGAACGGCAAGTACAACAACATAATGATGGCGATGGCCACCACCCTCGACGAGAATGGATGTTCGTTCCGTGTGCCCGAGGGCACTCCCGAGGAGAACGCCAAGCTCGATGCTAGCTATGAGCACCTGTGCCACATGCGCGATGAGCTCGTGACCCTCGGCATTGTGCCCCCTATCAGCGAGTGGACAAAAATCAACCCCAATTTGTAATTATTCACAATAATATTTAAGGCTGCAAATTACCTTTCGAAATGGCGCTTGCAGCCTTTTTCCTTTTTTAACTTGAGAAATATGAGAGCGTTAAGATTTTTTGTTGTTGCTATATTGTTGGGCATTTGTACAACTGCTCAAGCGCAAGACCCGGAGCCTTATATCAGTCTTGATAAGATGCCGAATATCATAAACTGCCTGCCGGCACCGCCTGCTCAAGGCAGCGAGATGTTCCAGCATGATATCAATCGGTTCTACTGGGGCAAGGAACAGCGTAATGACCAGGCGAGAGCTGAAATCGCGCGCCGCGATGCCATCTGGGGCATGCAGTACACGCTCGACACCTTTAAAGATGCTTTCGGGATGCACATCTCCCAAGCCGAGACTCCCGAGATATGGGAGCCTATGGAGCGAGGCGTGACTACCGTGACGCAGATTCGCAAGGCACCGAAGCAACACTATATGCGGCAACGGCCGTTTATGTATTTCCATGAGCACTTGCTAACCGATGGCGCAGAGGAGAAAGATTCAGACCTCGCTACCGATGGCTCGTACCCCTCGGGACATACCGCTACTGCATGGGCGGTGGCGATGATACTTGCCGAACTCAACCCCGCCTGTGCCGATGCCGTTTTCGCGCGAGCTTATCAGTATAGTGAGAGCCGGGTGATAGTGGGCGCACACTGGCAGAGCGACATCGAAGCCGGACGGCTGGTCGCTGCCATTGGCTATTCTCAGCTACACAACAGTCCTGACTACTGCGAGCAGATGGCGCGTGCCAAAGCTGAATTTAACCGCTTGAGCGGAGCCGTAGTCGCCACCGACGACAGCAGCGACTTCGTGCGTATTACTGATGCGGTGCCCGATGCCATTCTTGAGATACGCTATTATAGCACCTACAACTTCGTGGGCGAGCGCATCGACGGTTATCAGGCTCCTGTAGCAATGCTCACACGAGAGGCGGCAACAGCCCTCAAGGCGGTGAGCGATGACCTCAAAGCTCAAGGTTACCGCCTCAAGATTTTTGATGCCTATCGTCCGCAGCGCGCAGTTGACCATTTCATGCGCTGGGCTGAGGACTTGAACGCCACCGAGATGAAGCAGTATTTCTATCCCGAACTCACCAAGAATGTGCTTATCCCCGACTATGTTGCCCGCAAGAGCGGCCACACCCGAGGCTCGACGGTTGACCTCACCCTCTTCGACATGAAAACCGAGAAAGAGGTGGACATGGGCTGCACTTTCGACTGGTTTGGTGTGGAGAGTCATCCCGACTTCTGCGGCAACCCTGACACTGGCAAATACACTGGCGGTAAGTCGCCAGCCGGACGTTCC
>CALDIG010000073.1 GCA_937904375.1 uncultured Prevotellaceae bacterium | reverse complement strand
CCCACTTCTTGTCGAAGGGGCCGCTGATGGCCCAGTCGTGGGGCACGCTGACCGTCTGCCATGCCTGCTGGTCGTGCGAAAACTGCCAGCCGTCGGCCAGGGTTATCTCCTGCCGTTGGGCATTAGCGCTGATAGTTGCTGCCAGTAGCAAGGCAGCCGTTAGTAGTCGTTTCTTCATTTTACCTGAATTTTACTCCGGTCTTACACCGGTTTTACCAAAATTTTACTTGCTCTTCCTGTCTTCTTCGATGAAATGGAGCAATTTCTCCACGGCCTCAGCCTCGGGGATGTTTTTCTCTACGCATTCCTTGCCTCGGTAGAGGGAGATTTTTCCGCGACCGGCACCCACATAGCCATAGTCGGCATCGGCCATCTCGCCTGGTCCGTTCACGACGCATCCCATCACGCCTATCTTGAGGTGGGTGAGGTGGGCTGTGGCCTCCTGCACACGGCGCACGGTGGTTTGCAGGTCAAACATCGTGCGTCCGCAACTGGGGCAGGAGATGAACTCCGTTTTTGTGGTGCGCAAGCGTGCCGCCTGCAAGATTGCGAAGGCGTAGCCTATGACCTCGTTTTGGCTCTCGTAATCAGGTGCTTCGAGCCACACACCGTCGCCCAGTCCGTTGAGCAATACCGCGCCAAAGTCGGCGCCTGCCTTCACTTGCAGCCACTCGCTGTCGATGTCGATGTAGGTATTGTGCAATACAACGGGGCAGTTGATATTCTCATCTATAAGTGCATGGATTAAAGCCTGCTGACAACCGCTCACGTTGATGTTGTCGGGCGTTAAGATTAATGCCACATTGTCGCAATCTTTTAGGAATAGCAGTTTCTCGATTGGTGTGCTTGCCGGTACTTCCAGCCACTTGACGGGGGCATCGATGCTTGAGTCCCAGTCGTCGAGAGAGAAAAGAGGATAAGCATTCTCTTCTCCATGATAAACGGCTGTTGGTACTATGAACCTATTGATGCCATTTTGCACCCCGGTTGAGCTATAGAAGAAATCGGGACAACGCTTGCCAGTGACATCTTCAGGACGGCACGAAGCGATGACAATGGGTGATTTGCCACCCACTAAGCCCTTGACATTGTTGCCGATGCGTCGTTCTGGCATCAGTGGGTTGTAATTCTTGCTGTACTTGCCCTCGATGTGAGGATGGCCCTCACGGCTAGATATATATTCCACTAGTTTGTTGGCTACAGGCACTTCAAGCTCGGGGTCTTCGCTGAGCGACACTCTTATGGTGTCGCCAATGCCCTGACTCAACAGCGCTCCTATGCCTACCGCGCTCTTGATGCGTCCGTCCTCACCAAATCCTGCCTCGGTAACGCCCAGATGCAGAGGGAAGTGCATATCCTCGGCATCCATCGCTGCCACTAGTCGTCGCACCGCTTCTACCATGACCACCACATTCGACGCCTTCATCGAAATCACCACGTTCATGAACTGCTGCTCTACAAACACTCGCAGATACTCCATCACGCTCTCAACCATGCCTGGGGCGGTGTTGCCATAGCGACTCATGATGCGGTCGCTCAGCGAACCGTGATTTACGCCGAGGCGCACGGCAGTGCCATGCTTGCGGCACAACTCGATGAAGGGCACCAGCGAGTCGTGGATGCGTTGCAGCTCGGCTTGATATTCCTCGTCGGTGTAACTCAAACTCTTAAATTGTCGAGCCGGGTCAACGAAGTTGCCAGGGTTGATGCGCACTTTATCGGTGACTTGCGCTGCCTCAAGAGCCGCACGGGGGTTGAAATGGATGTCGGCAACCAATGGCACCTCACAACCACGCTCGCGCAACTGCTGGCGTATTATTCCCAGGTTTTTTGCTTCTCGCACGCCTTGCGTGGTGAGTCTCACATAGTGAGCCCCAGCATTGGCGATGCGCAGACATTGCTCCACACTCGCCTCGATGTCGTTGGTCGAGGTGTTGGTCATCGACTGCACCCTTATGGCTAAGTCGCTGCCCAATGGCGTGTCGCCTATATTCACTGTAACAGTCTTGCGGCGATGGTAGTTAAGAGAGTTCATAGTTCACAGTTAATAGTTCACAGTTAATAGTTCACAGTTAATAGTTGTTTTTAGACTATCTAGAGTTTCTAGACTTTCTAGAGTTTCTAGTCTCTTTAACCAAACAGTCGCATGGCTAGTGAAACGCAAATCAGTCCATTAAGGAATCCTGCCAGCACTTGGGGGAGTGTGTGGCGCTTGAGGAGCAAGCGGGCAGTGCCAAGCATCCCCGACAGCAGGATGGCGAGAAGAATATATAATGCCATGAAGGGGCGGCTGATGATTTCAAGCTCCATAGCGTCAATCTGCCACAACAGAGCCACCAAGCCTCCCATGCCCGCCATGTGTGCGCTGACCTTCCACCAGAAGTTGACAATGGTTGAGAGAAGACATGCCATAGTGCCACCGGCAAAAAACATTATCAGCCATTGCGGCTCGTGAGTATAAATCACATGATATACTGCTACTGCATAGTAGATTGTGCCAGTGATGTAGGGAATTAGTCGCTCCTTGCGGTTAATCATGCGCTTGTCCTTGATAACCTTGAAGTTGTGCAACACAGCAATGGTAATCATCGGGAAAATGCAAGTGAGGGCAAAAACGATGAGTAGCAACTTGAACCGAGCACCAGTGATGTCGAGGAGTTTTGGAGTAATGCTAAGTATCATCACCGTGCTGATAGTGGGAGTGAGCAGCGGGCTGAGCATCGTGGAGATGAACTTCGCCACCTCGTCGAGAAATCTTATTTTAGCTATTCTTGAGGGCATTGCGGTTATGGATTACAAGGTTTTTCTCTGTCTAGCTACAGGGATGCGTAGGCTCTCGCGGTATTTTGCCACTGTGCGGCGCTTGATGTTGTAGCCGCGTTCTTGCAGGATGTTGCAGAGTTTCTCGTCGCTGAGTGGCTTTCTCTTGTCTTCATTCTCCACCACTTCTTTGATGATTTCTTTTATTGCGGTCGCCGAGGTCTCATCATCGAGAGCGTTGCCAAAGAAGTATTTAAGGTCATAGATGCCCCAGTTGGTATCTACATATTTGTTCTGCCTTGCTCGTGAGATAGTAGAAACATCATATCCTGTCATCTCAGCGATGTCGCTGAGAACCAAGGGTTTTATAGTCATAGTATCGCCGGTGATGAAAAACTCTTGCTGCTTGAGCATGATGGCCTTCATGATGTTGTAGAGTTTCTCTTGACGCATCTTGAGCATCTCGATGAAACTGGTGGCACGCTCATACTGCCGCTTGATAAGGATGTCGCTATCGCTCTCATTGGCAGCAGCACGTTTTGTGATGCGCTGATACTCAACCTCATAACTTTCAGAGATTTGTAGCTCGGGAATGTCGTTGACTATGGTGAGCTGGAGTTTGCCGTCTTCGTTGGTGACCACAAAGTCGGGAGTGATGTGCTGGGCATTACTCATGCGTTCACCAGAGCTGAAAATGTTGCCAGGGCGCGGATTTGTTCTCTTGATAATCCTGTCGGCTTTATGAAATGTCTCTTCGTCGATATTCAATGCAATGAGAATTTTGTCGTAATGGTGGCGTTCATATTCCTCAAAGTGCTTATCCACAATGGCGTGGGCAACCTGAGCGATGTCGATGTTCTCACCTTTCATATCCTCTATTTGCAACAAGATGCACTCACGGGTGCTGGTGGCTCCGATGCCTGCTGGCTCGAGGTCTTGAATTACCTCAAGCACTTCTTCTACCTCTTGAGGGGTGACAAACTCGTTCTCCTTAGAAATGATGTTGCCACATATTGAGGTGATGGGGCTTCGCAGCAGACCGTCATCATCGATTTCGCCTATGATATACTCGGCTATCAGCAGCTGCCGCTCGTTGAGATCACGCTCACGGATTTGGCTCATCAGCATCTCATTCATCGTGGCCTCGTTAACCACAGGCGGACGATAGACATCAGTGTCATAGTTCTGACGGCGCTTGGTTTGTATATATCTCAGCTCGTCGTCGTAGCCGTCGTAGTCGTCATCGTCGCTCTGCGAGAATGCCGTGTCAAACGGATCATCGCCATCCCTATTCGCATCGTTATCATTATCGTAGTCGTCGCTGGTGGTGGTGGCGGCTTCTTCTATGGCAGGATTGTCGTCAAGCTCCATCTCGATGCGGTCTTTAATCTCATCGTCGTTCATCTCGATGAGTTGTCCAAGCATCACCTGCAGCTGCGACGCCTTCTGCTTGAGGGCCATCTCTTGGCTCAGCTTCTGTATCTGTTGAAAATCGTTGGTCTCGCTCATAGTTGTTAGTTTGAATGAGACTACAAAGATAGAGAAATTGGCAAAAAAACGCAAGAAAAGTGCATTATTTTTAGTTGATAATATCAACGCCGTGCTTACGGCGCAATACATCAACAACGCCCAGGCTCGTCCTCTCGTCCTCTTGTTCTCTTGTCCTCTTGTACTCTTGTACTCTCGTCCTCTCGTTCTCTTGTTCTCTTGTCCTCTTGTCCTCTTGTCCTCTTGTTCTCTTGTCCTCTCGTCTTCTAATCTAAAATAGGGAAGATTTCGTTCTCGATGTGGTCGAGGATTGCCGTTAGCTCGGCTTTAGAATTGGCACGGAGCATGGCGATGCGGGTGTCGCGGAAGTTCTTGATGCCTTTCAGCAGCGGGGTGGCGGCGAGGTGGCGGCGAATGTGAAGAATGCCACGGTACTCGTCGATGCGCGAAATGCTCTCATCAATCTGCCGGCGAAGCAACGCCATCTTCTCATGACGGTTTATCACGGGCAGTGTGCCGTCGGCTAAATACTGCTTCATCTCACGGAAAATCCAGGGTGCTCCAATCGAGGCTCGACCCACCATAACGCCGTCCACACCATAGCGGTC
>CALDIG010000072.1 GCA_937904375.1 uncultured Prevotellaceae bacterium | reverse complement strand
TTTTTTGAAGAAATAGGCGAAGAAGAAACAAAAAGATATTTTGAAACTGCATATAACTTTGTATCAGAATACAAAAATTTAGGTGAACAATATATAATGTCAGCAAAGGTGCATATGGATGAGGGAACTCCACATATGCATCTAATTTTTTTGCCAGTTGTTCATACAACAGATAAAAAAGGGAATCCTATTGATAAACTAGCTTGTAGCGAATTTTGGAAAGCAAAAGATAGTTATAGACAATTACAAAATGCTTTTTACGATTATATGACTTCTAATAATTTTAAACTAGAACGAGGTGTACCAATAGAAGAATCAGGAAGAAAGCATTTAGACTTGAAAGAATATAAAGATATAACTAACTTTGATAAAACAAAAGAGAAATTACAAAATATAAAACTTGAATTGCCTGATGTTCCTAATTTAGAAGATATAAATGTGAATAGACTTTCAAAAAAGAGAGATGAGAAAATACTTGAAGAGATTATAAAACCTAAAGATGATTTAATAAATAATTTATATCAGGATAATTTGATTTTACAACAAGAATTATCAAGACAATCAAGAATAATAGAAAAAGCAGAGAAATTTGAAAGAGAAAGAAATAGTATAATTGCTGATAATGAAGATATGCATAATCAATTAAATGAAATGAAGTTGGTATATAGTAAAAAAGAAAGAGATTTAGAATGGCAATATAAAAGCAAAATTAAAGGGTTAGAAAAAGAAAACAGCAAACTTAATAGAATAATTGATACTTTTTATAAGGAGTTTCCACAGGTTGAGAGATTTCTCCATCAGGTAGGCTATAGGCTACATCTTCAAAGGCCTTTACCATGTAGTTGCGACCGAAGGGAGCCAGTTTACCTCCATCACGCGCACTCTTGAAATCCTGTGAGTAGCTCTTTGCCAGTTCACCAAAGTCCTCGCCATTGAGAATGCAGTTATAGATAGAGTCGATTTTTTCTTTCACTGCCATCTTTTCGCTCTCGGTAAGTCCACTAGACTTAGGGAAGAGCCTCAAGATGTGAGCCACCTCGACCTGACCATCATTAGGTCGATAACCATTTACCCTCACCATGTGTACGCCATAGTCGGTCATAAAGGGCTTAGACAGTTCTCCTAGAGGTGTGTCATAAACCGCTTTCTCGAAATCGTAGGGGAAAACGCCACTACTGATAAATCCATACTCTCCTTTATTATTCTCTTTTGAGCGGTCGATAGAATATTTAGCTACCATTTCACCAAAGTCTTCGCCATTAAGTATGCAAGTCCTGATACTGTCCATCAGTGCTAATTGACGCTTGTTCTCGGCAGGATTAATGCCTCTAGCAAGCATTATGTGACTCACATTCACATCGGTCTTCATCCTTTCGTAAGCTTCCTGAACGAGTTGCTCTTGGAGTTCGGTGTCGATAAGAAAAGGAGCAAGTAAATCGTCTTTATAGCCATCAAGCTCTTCTTTGATGCCTGGCAAAGTGTCATAACCTAGCCTCTCGGCCTCCACCACCTTGAGTTTATAGTCCACAAAGCGGTTCAAGTAATCATCAATACTTTCTGTGTTTACTTGCTGTTCCAGGTTTTTTTTGTAGAGATATTCAAACTCCGACATTTTCACCTCTTTGTTGTTGATCTTCATCAACACAGGGTCGGTGGCAGCTACTGCGAGGGCTACGACACCTACAAGGGCTAATGCGCCTAAAAAGACTTTTAGTTTCATAACTATTAATAATCTGTGTTTTCGTTTAATTACAATAGAAATAACGAAATTATAATACTGAAATTATAATTAGAATTTTAAATTTAGTTAATTTAATGAGGTGTAGAGGGGATCAGAGGTCGGAGAACGAGGAGCGAGGATTGGAGGTCGGGGATTGGAAACCTCTCCACTATGAACTATGAACGCTCTCCACTCTAAACCGCACTAATCGCATTCAGTTTCCCATCTCGCTGATAAACTTGATGCGCACTAGGCGTATCTCCTCCTCGGTATATTCATCACCCAATTCTTCGATAGCGACCGAAAGCCTGTCGCTGTCACTCTCTTTGAAATACTCAAAAATATCTTGCATGTGGTCGTCGTCCATCTCCTCATGGATGCAGTAATCAATGTTGATGCGAGTACCCGAATAAACTATTGCCTCAATCTCATCGAGCATCTTGTCAAAATCAAGACCTCTCGATTGTGCCAAATCGCGTAACGGCACTTTGCGGTCGATGCTTTGTATCAACGAAATCTTCAGCTTGCTCTTATTGGCAACGGTTCGCACTCGCATGTCTTCGGGACGTATAATCTCATTCTCCTCAACATGTCGCTTGATAATTTCGAGGAACTCGGCACCATATCGCTTTGCCTTCCCAGCCCCCACACCGGGAATGTTCTGCAACTCCTCCATAGTGATGGGATAGGTGGTTGCCATAGCCTCCAGCGACGGGTCTTGGAAAATAACATAAGGCGGCAACTGGAGTTTTGAGGCCGTCTTCTTGCGCAGACTCTTGAGAATGCTGAATAGCTCGCTGTCGATGGCACTAGTGCCTCCTCTCATCTCACTCTCGCCTATCATCGAGAAGTCACGGTCCTCGGCAACCATAAATGATGATGGGGTTTCAAGAAAATCCTTGCCGCGTTTTGTCACTTTCAACAATCCGTAATTCTCTATGTCGCGGTCGATATATCCAGCTATTATACCCTGTGTTATTACAGCATTCAGGAATTTGGGAGTTTTGTCCTTTTGACAGCCAAACATGTCGAGTTTATCGTGAAGATATGACTTCACCTCATTGGTGGGTTCGCCTGTCATGACATCAATCACATGGTTAGCTTTGAATTTCTCTTTAAGCTTTAGGATAATCTCAAGTGCATCGCACAGCTCGGCGCACGCCTCTATGCGCACCTGCGGGTGGAGACAGTTATCGCAGTTGCGGCAGTTGTCCTCGAGATATTCTTCTCCAAAGTAGTGCAGCAACGTCTTGCGACGGCACACCGATGTCTCGGCGTATGATGCCGTCTCGGCAAGCAACTGCTTGCCTATCTCCTGCTCGGCGACGGGCTTGCCTTGCATGAACTTGCGCAGCTTGTCAAGATCTTTCTGGGCATAGAAGGTGATGCATTGTCCCTCGCCACCGTCGCGCCCGGCACGCCCGGTTTCCTGATAATAGCCTTCCAGGCTCTTTGGTATGTCGTAATGTATCACAAATCTCACATCGGGCTTGTCGATGCCCATGCCAAATGCTATCGTTGCGACAATAACATCCACATCCTCGAGCAAAAAAGCGTCTTGGTTGGCAGAGCGCGTGGCGCTGTCCATACCAGCGTGGTATGCCAGAGCCTTAATGTCATTAACTCTAAGAGTAGTGGCCAGTTCTTCCACCTTCTTGCGACTGAGGCAATAAATGATTCCCGACTTACCGGGCATCGTCTTAATATACTTGATGATGTCTTTGTCAACGTCTTTGGTTTTTGGCCTTACCTCATAATATAGATTGGTGCGGTTGAATGACGACTTAAACACGTTGGCGTCCATGATGCCAAGGTTCTTCTGAATGTCGTGCTGTACCTTAGAGGTCGCTGTCGCCGTAAGAGCGATTATGGGCCTTAGGCCAATCTCATTAATAAAATGACGGATGCGGCGATACTCGGGACGGAAGTCATGACCCCATTCCGAGATGCAATGTGCCTCATCAACAGCATAGAACGAGATTTTCACGCTCTTGAAGAACTCAAGGTTGTCTTCTTTTGTCAGTGACTCGGGAGCTACATATAGCAGCTTGGTCTTTCCTGCAAGAATGTCTTCCTTCACCTGGTCGATGGCCTGACGGTTTAGAGAGGAGTTCAAGAAATGCGCTATGCCGTCCTCGTCGCTGAAATTGCGCATGGCGTCAACCTGGTTCTTCATCAAGGAGATAAGAGGTGAAATGACTATAGCAGTGCCTTCCATCAGTAACGACGGTAATTGGTAGCACAACGATTTGCCGCCTCCAGTGGGCATTAGCACAAAGGTATCGTGCTCTTTAATGAGACTCAGCATTATTTGCTCCTGCTGACCCTTAAAAGTGTCAAAACCAAAATATTTCTTCAGTGTTGCCACCAACTGCTCTCTATCTGCCATAGTCTTAAGGTTTTTCTTGTTTATGTTACAAATATAAAGAAAATATTTTAATCAGAGAAATTAAATCAGATTTTTTTACATTGATGACGCAATTATTGCAAAGTTTGACTTGTCGAGCTGCTCGCGAGCATAGTCAAAAGTGAGTTCAAACTTCTTCTTTTTGGTTGAGGGATAACTATACATCACGTCCATCATTATGGTTTCGAATATCGAACGAAGACCACGAGCGCCAAGCTTGTACTCGATAGCCTTGTCAACGACAAAATCAAGGGCTTCGTCGGTGACGCGGAACGTAATGCCGTCCATCTTCATAAGCTTCTCGTACTGACGCACGATGGCATTCTTAGGCTCCACCAAGATGCGGCGCAGTGCTTCGCGGTCGAGAGGCTCTAGATTGGTGACTACCGGCAGACGACCAATGATTTCAGGTATCAAGCCGTAGGACCGCAGGTCTTGGGGTGCCACATAATGCAGCAACTTGTCCTGCTCGGCCTTGCTCACATGATTGCCGGCACCATAACCCACGACATGAGTGTTGAGGCGCAAAGCTATCTTGCGCTCGATGC
>CALDIG010000071.1 GCA_937904375.1 uncultured Prevotellaceae bacterium | reverse complement strand
AAACAGGGTTCTGCCCTCAATGCGGCTCAAAAAACGTATTTATAGAACCCACCTTTAATATGAGATTTACATTAAAACATCTAACAAGACTGGCATTGCTGGCAATAGTGGCAATGCTGCCGCAAATGGCGAGTGCCCATGATTTCGTGGTGGGTGGCATCTATTACAATATTAACGGAAACAATGCTACTGTGACATATAAAGGAACTAGTTACAATGAGTATTCAGACGAATACACTGGAACTGTGAATATTCCATCAACAGTAACCTATAATGGCACAACTTACTCTGTGACTGCGATTGGCTCCAGAGCCTTTTCTGGTTGCACTGGCTTGACCTCGGTGGCCATCCCCAACTCGGTGACTTCTATTGGCTCCAGTGCCTTCTCTGGTTGCACCGGTTTGACCTCAGTGAATATCAGCAATCTTGCAGCCTGGTGTAATATTGATTTTATAGTTAATTATAATAATGATTATGTTATTAATTCTACTTCTAATCCATTATCTTATGCCCACAATCTTTATCTTAATGGCAATAAGGTGACTAATCTTGTAATACCAAACTTAGTGACAACTATAAAGCCAGCTGCTTTCTATGGTTGCAGTGGCTTGACCTCGGTGACCATCCACAACTCGGTGACTTCGATTGGCGAAGGTGCCTTCTCTGGTTGCAGTGGCTTGACCTCGGTGACCATCCCCAACTCGGTGATTTCGATTGGCAACGAGGCATTCTATGGTACTCCATGGTACAATAATCAGCCTGATGGATTGGTTTATGCAGGAATGGTAGCATATAAGTATAAAGGTACAATGCCTAACGGCACCTCAATAATTTTAAAGGATGGATGCACTGGAATTGCAAGTAGTTGCTTCTATAATTGCACAAGTTTGACTTCAATGACCATCCCCAACTCAGTGAAAACGATTGGAAAATTTTCTTTCTACAAATGCAGTGAGTTGACTGAAGTGACTATACCCGACTCTTTGATTTCAATAGGCGGTGCCGCCTTTGTGGAATGTGAAAAATTGAGAACTGTGCGTTGGAATGCAAGGAACTGCTATATAGAAAGTTATCATTACTCAAGTGAGTATTACGATGAGTATTACTATAAGATGGGACCTCCTATCGGTTCCTATTATTCTGAATATAGTTCTTCTCCCTTTTTTATTGAATACAAGAGAGCAGTCTATTATAATAATATAGGTCAAGATGAACACTATGAATGGGTAAAATCTGATAGCATTACAGATTTTATATTTGGTGATGAAGTGGAGAGAATTCCGCCATCTCTTTGCAAATGGTTAGACCAATTAAGCTCAGTCATTATTCCAAGCTCGGTGACATATATTGGAGATTATGCCTTCTCTGCTTTCAATGGTTTGACCTCGGTTTATTCAAAAATAAGAAATCCAATATCTGTTAATTATGGCGAGAATATATTTTGTCATTATGATTATGATTATGAAGAAAGCGGTAATGTAGAAATTATTGAAATTGTTGGAGAATTAGATGTTAATGTCTATGTTCCTCATGGAAAGCGTGAAGTTTATGAGCAAACTTCTCCGTGGAATCATTTTGACATCATCGAGATGGACCCCACTGGCGACGTGAATGATGACGGCAAGGTGAATGTCACCGACTATGTGGCGACAGCGGGCTATATCCTTGAGATGGATCCACAGCCTTTCTACTTTGAGGAGTGCGACTTTAATGATAGCGGCACAGTCTCTGTCAGCGACCTGGTGGGTGTGGCAACCCGTGTGCTTAGCTTTGAGGGTGCGCCAATGCTTGCACCTGCCGTGGGCGTGACTGAAGAACCAAGCATCGCAATGGCAGCCGATGTCAATGGACGTGATGGCAGCTACGAGGTTACAGTCAACCTCAGCAACAACGTTGACCTCACGGCATTGCAGATGGACCTCAACCTGCCGGCGGGCATGACGCTTGCCAGCGCCACGCTCAGCGACCGCGCCTCGGCAAGCCATCAGGTCGCCTTCAACCAGCTGAGCAACGGCGATTACCGCCTGCTCGCCTCGTCACCTTTGTGTAAGTCGTTCACTGGCAATGACGGCGCAGTGCTCACCCTCACCCTCGCAGGCGAGCCTTGCGGCAATGGCATCATCAGGAACTTGGAGCTCGCCACACCACGCGGCGCAAGCTACATGGTTGACGACATAGAGCTGCACTTCGTTGGCACCACAGGCGTTGAGAACATGACCGCTACCGTGAGCCGCATCTACAGCGACGGCAGCAACATCATAATCGACTCCCCAGTCAACGGCACAGCCCAAATCGTCCTGCCCAACGGCATAAGCAAGACCGTGACCGTGACCGCTGGCAAGAACATCTTCCCCGCCCCCACAAGTGGCATGGTAATCGTGAAGATGGGCGACTCAGTTAAGAAACTTCAAATAAAATAAGATAGAGAACAAGAAGACAAGAAGACAAGAGGACAAGAGGACAAGAGAAAAAAACAGCGACGAATACCATTGCCTCGTCAGCTTGTCAGCTCGTCAACTCGTCAGCTTTTCAACTCGTCAGCTTGTCAACTCGTCAGCTCGTACGCCCAAAGCATTTTTTTATGAAAAAAGTATTATTAATTCTGATCTGTGCTATTGCAGCACTCAATGTGATGGCTGAAGACCGTTTCTACATCAACGACTTCAGCATTGATCCGGGCGGTAGCAGGCAGGTGGAGATCATGCTCGACAACTCCACTGTGTTCACCGCCATTCAGGCCGACATTTATCTGCCTCAGGGGCTCACCATCGAGCAGTCCGACGGTGACTACCTCTTTGACTTGACCAGCCGCAAGGGACGCGACCACACCATCTCGAGCCGTCAGCTCTCCAGTGGCGCGATCCGCATCCTAGTAGCTTCGCAGAACCTCAAGACCTTCAGCGGCAGCAGCGGAGCGCTGGTGACGTTCAACATCATCGCCGACGCGTCGATTTCGGGCACGAAGGTGATTGAGCTGAAGAATGTAGCCGCCAGCGAGGTGGACCAAACAGAGCACCAACTGCCGAACACCTCGTGCAGCGTTAACGTGACATCCGGCTCCACCGAAGTGCTCGCCACCGGCATCTCGCTCGACGAGAGCGAGCTGAGCTTGAAGGTGGGGTCCTCCCGCACCCTGGTTGCCACGGTTACCCCGGGCAACGTGACCAACGGCTTCGTGATATGGTCATCGAGCGACCCCTCGGTAGCCGCCGTTAACGCCGGCGGTCTGGTGACCGCCCTTGCCACCGGCACGTCCACTATCACCGCCACGACAGCCGACGGCACCTACCACAGCGCGTCCTGCCTGGTGACCGTGACAAAAGGTGACGGTATCCCCGGCGACGTGAACGGCGACGGTAGCGTTACCGCCAGCGACATCACAACACTCTACAATATTCTTCTTAACGACAACTATAATGGTGCAGTGAATCCTGACCAGAATGGCGACGGCGTGATCACCAGCGCCGACGTGACAGCTGTGTATAACCTGCTTCTGGGCATCACGAATATTCTTCCGCCGGTTGACAGCTACACCGTCAATGGCGTCACCTTCAACATGGTGACTGTTGACGGCGGCACGTTCACCATGGGCGGCACCGCGGAGCAGGGCGGCGACGCCGCCGACGATGAGCTTCCCACGCACAGCGTCACCCTCAACACCTTCAGCATCGGCCAGACCGAGGTCACCCAGGAGCTGTGGCAGGCTGTGATGGGCAGCAACCCGAGCTTCACCAACGGCGGCAATTACGGCATCGACCTCCAGCGTCCCGTTGAGAGGGTGTCGTGGTATGAGTGCCAGGAGTTCCTCTCCAAGCTGAACCAGCTCACGGGCAAGAACTTCCGCCTGCCCACCGAGGCCGAGTGGGAGTACGCCGCGCGCGGCGGCAAGAGCAGCCGTGACTACAAGTACGCCGGTGGCGGCACCATCGGCGACGTGGCGTGGTACTGGGGCAACCTGCCCTCACAGTCCTACAGCTCCGCGGGCTACGGCTCTCAGACTGTCGCCACCCTTGAGGCCAACGAGCTCGGTCTCTATGACATGAGCGGCAACGTGTGGGAG
>CALDIG010000070.1 GCA_937904375.1 uncultured Prevotellaceae bacterium | reverse complement strand
CAGTGTGAATCGGCTCTTCAGGCACTTCTTATCCTGCAAAATGACCAATAGGCCTCAAGATTTCGATTTAGCCGTGCCCCCACTAATTTGCGACTGATCCTAAAAATCCACATATTAACGCTATATCATTGTAATATAGCTTAATAACGCACATATTTAACCTAGATATTTCACACCTTCCAGAACAATTTTCTCAAAACCTGAAACCTACCGAGATGGTGAGGTCTTCTTGTGAATTGATAAAATTATGGTCTTCGCTGTGGAAGAAGTGTCCGTCAAGGATCAGCTGCAAGCCATAGAAAAAATGGCCAGAGTTATGGACGAGTCCTAGCCTTCCCCGCAAGTCGATGCCAAACATATTGCGCTGGCCATCGACCGAGTCGCTGAAGGAGTGGCGCCACCCTATCGACGGTGCCATGGTGATGTTGAAGAGCCAGTTGCGGTGGAACACCCAGTTATAGGCATAACCAAGCAAGAAGCTGTAGGAGCGATAGTGGTAGCGGTAATCATATTTTTCCTCTTCTTGCAAGGGAAGGTATTGGCGCATGTCTTCGGGAAGTGAGGAGAAATCGATGCTCACATTTTGCGTAGTCACCAGGAAGCCGGCGATGAAGCTGCCGGCACTGCGCCTCTGCAGCTTGGAGTAGCTGTAGGCTGCAGCTTGCGAATACTTGCGGTGGTTGAAGAAATAATACATATCAATCCCCGACGACACTCGTGTGAGCCCATCAAATTTCCTGCCGGCAGGACGCTTGTTGTTGAAGTCGCCAAACCGACCTATGTTTACCGTCCCGCTGTTGCGCGAGCGGTAGGCCTCGAACGAGAATCGTGAGGTGGCAAACGAGAGGTCCCACTTCATGTGCCGCGTGGGGTCGCCGCCAAACACGTTATCGAGGTCAATCATATAGGTGTAGCCTATTCCCATATAGGAGAAATGAAGTCCTGCGCTTGAGGTGATGTTGCTGTGCATAAACACCTTCATGTTGTTGTCGGCAATCATGCCCCCATAGCTGTCTAGCCAGTCGTTGTTGATAACCATAACCCTGAAATCCTCCTTCACGCCCACCACATAGGCAGTGTCGTAGTCGTTGAAGGCGCGGCTGTAGAATTCGTAGATTTTACGCCCCACATTGAGTAGTCCCGGCAACTTGACGGTGTGGTCGGTAAAGAAGCTCCACTCGCCATTGGTGATGGCGCGCTCCCAGTAGCGGTCATCGCGCGTGGTGTCGAAGGGGATAGCGTCGATGCTGTCGCGGATGTGCTTGAGAAACATCTTGCGGTCATCGATGGGTGCCAGTGGCGAGCTGCCACGGTTGCAGGAGGCGGCACTGTCGATTGCGGCATTAGCACTAGGCATCGACTGGTTGTTGGTGGGGTATTGCGCCTCACATGCAGTGTTCGGTATCAACTCAGCAAATGCCGTGAGCAGAATAACCAAAAATAATATAACTGTCCAAAATCTCATTGCGAACTGATGCTATCGGTGGATTCTTCGGACTTGCGGGGGGCGATTATCAGCAAGGTGTCGTCGGGTGGAGTGGCAGCCTGCTGAGGCGACACAGTGTCGGGTGCGGCAGGATGGGGCTGCGATGGTTGCTTGCCAAAGAGCTTGTCGAAGTCGTGCTTGAACACCACTCCTACACCCTGCGTGGTCATCGCATCGCGCACATAGTAGTTCTGGTCGTTAAAGTGGTTGTAAGCTTTAAGGCGGATGGAACCTTTGCGGTTGAGCAGATACTCAAGGTCGAAGTCGCCAATGAAGTTGGAGTTGCGGGTGTTGTAGGTGTTGTCGCGGTAGCCGAAGTTGCCATTGAATATGAGGCGGTTGTTAAGCAACTGACTAGAGAGCGCGAGGTTCACCTCCACATCGCTGAAGTCGCCCTTGTCGCTGCGGAAGTTTGGCGAGATCTGCCAGTTGTCGCTAATCTGCCCCAGTATGCTTGAGAGCTGTGACGAGATGGTTGACGACGCCACCGAGGAGAACTCGTTGTTGTTCTTGGTCGATTGCATGTAATCGGGGGTGTAGAAGCGGTTCAAGGCGAGCAGATAGATAATCTGGCGGCTCATCATCTCATCGGTGCTCAACACGCTCTTCACCTTGCTATAAGCATCGCTGGTGAGAGTGGGGAACTCCAGGTCAAACGACAGCTCGGGTTCAGCGATGTCGCCTTTCACCTTTAGCAAGGCATTAACGGGCACATTAGTGCGGTTGATGTCGCGGTCGGTAGAGAACGAGTTGTCGATGTCGCTTAGGTTGGCGTTGAGAGAATACACGGCATTGATGTCGAGGTTGGCATTGTAGGGGTTGCCGTCAAAACTGATAGTGCTGCCATTGCGTATGGTAAAATCCTTGATGATAATGTCTTGGAGTGTGAAATTGTAAGAGCCTTTCTCAAGCACATACTTGCCAAACATATCAAAACTGTCGTCGATGCTGTTGTAATTGAGATGCAAGTTTCCTGAACCGAACGCCCTGATGCGGTCGCCACCCACAGGGTCCATCACCAGCACTATCTCGGCCTCGGGGGTGATGTCGGCCTGCAAGTCGATGGTGAAGCGTGTGGGCGTCGCCTCTCGCTGAACGCTGTTAACGGTTTTGAGCACAAGCAGCTGGCGCACCTCCTCGGGCAGTTGATCGACATAACTCCTGGCAGTGTCGGTCATCGCCACCGGTGGCTCATCTTTCTTGTCGCGGTCGCGGAAGGTGATGAAGTTATACTCGCTGGCAACCTCGGTGTCGCTAAGCACAAAGGTGAACTTGCTATTCTCGCTCGTCTCCATGTTGACCCCTATTCTCACCTCTCCTGGCTCACCAGTCACTATCGCCGTGCCATTGCCATAGATGGTGCCATACCAGTCGGGGTTCATCGCCGGGCTGATGTCATAGACCAGCAGGTTGTGGGCATCGGTGACGGTGAAGTTGAACTCCGGGTCGTGGAACGCGTTGTGCCGCAACCAACCGCTAAGTTTCGCCGTGTTGTTGTCGCGGTCGAGAATAGTGATGTCCTTGAAGGCGATTAGTCCTGGCTCAATGTGTACCGAGTCGGTGCAGTGATAGGTGACATTGGTGTAGCCTATCTTGAGGCTTATGTCGTCGGCAAAGACATCGCCATAGAGGTCGATAGTCTTGAAGTTGCCGAAGAGCACCGCACGCCCCGACACCTCACCGTGCACCTCGTCGGTGAACGCCTCCATGAAGGGCTTCATGAACTCCACATTGGCTTTGTTGGCGATAAACTCCATGAATAGCGAGTCGGAAGCGGCAAAAATCTCACCATTGATGTAGGTGTGAAGCCCATTCTTCTGGGTGAGATCGCAGTTGAGCTTGACAGCGGTGTTCTCCACGTCAAAACTGCTCTTGATGTCGCCATCGCCCATGTGTGCCCCATTGTAGGTCAAATCCTCTACGTGCAGGTTCTCGGTACTCAACCGTGGAGACTTGGAGAACAAGTCGGCAAGCTGGAACTCACCGGTGGCAATGCCGCCAAAGGTGACATGGTTGATCTTCAATGTCTCGAATATATAGTCAAGGCGTATGTCATTGAGTGCCACAGTGAGCATATCGTCGGGGTTGCGCGACACCTTGCCGGTAATATTTATATACTGGTCGCCACGCGAGCCGTTAATATCTTTCACGTCGATTATGCTATTGCGATACTCCAGATGTCCCTTGTTGATATTCCACACCCCATCATTAATCACCACTTCGGTGGGATTGATATCGACCGCAGTCATAAACTTGCCGCTGATGTCTCGTCCGAGTTGTGCCGAGAGGCTCACATTGCCGTGATAGTCGGTGGGACGGTTCAGCACCCAGTTGAGATTGGCGTCAACACCGTCGTTGATGGCATTGGCGTCGATGTTCACCAAGAGGTTTCCCTTGTCGCTGGGGAGGATAGCCTGAGCTGTCATTGTCACATTATCGGCACAGGAGTCCTTGGCGACATGAACCTTGGTACCCTCTATGAGGCGGTTACCCTGAATGAGGTAAGGCATATCCACATCCACCGCCAGCTCCTTACTGGCCTCATTGAAATATCCGTCGATAGTGGATTTATAGGCAAGCTTCACAGGCAGTTTGACATAGGAGGCTATGTAGTTCTCAAATTCATCATTGGGATCGACCTCGATGTTGAAGGTGAAATTGTTGTTGCCGGTGGTGGGCGGTGTGTGGCCGCTCATGAACTGCGGGAAGCACTTCGATGCCATGCTCTTGATGGCGGGGACGAGGCTGGCGAAGTCGTATTGTCCCTCCACATTGCCATGCAGGAAGTCGGTGTCGATGGTGATGCGCTTGCCGCTAGCGCTCTCGCTGGCATCCACCTCAAGGTTACTCACATGGAAGCCCTTTCCTGTCTCGCTATTGATGAACGACATGTCGTCAATCTTCACATTTCCAGCCAGGTTAGAGATATTGTTGCCTGTGACATGAGCAGTCATGTTAAGGTTCAACGCATTGGCGGGATACTTATTGGTAAGGTTCAGCTTAGCGAAGTTCACTCCCTTGGCAATTAGGTCGAAGGAATAGGACGAGTTGACACCGTCGAGGGTGACATCGCCCTTGAGGTCAACCATTCCGTTGGGGTCATCGATGGCGACTAAGCCGCTGTAGTTGTTGTGGTCAACACTCACATCGGCAGTGATATTGTGATAGCGGTAGCCTTTCAGGTCGATGTGGTCAATCTTTCCTTTGATGGTTCCATCTATGCTCTTGTCGGTGTGCAGCGAGGCATCCACATCGACATCCATCGCCACCATGCCTAGCAAGCCTTCCTTGCTCAGCGCGCGGCCCAGGTTGAAACCGGTGGAACTCACGCGGGCATCGATGTGGCGGGAGTGCCCATCGGTGGCGTAGGTGCCATTAAGTGCCACATTGCCGAGGTCGGTGTCGAGCTTGGCGTCGGCAGTAAGATTAGAAGGGGTGCCCTTTGCGTTACCCGCAAGATGCACGATGCCGCATTTGTCAACTAGCGCTTGAGCTTGCGGCGACAGGTGGGCAAAAGCTTGTGTAATGCGCGCAATCTCGGTGCGCGATGCTTTCAGGTCGATGTGGCGCACGTCGAAGTCCATCACCCGAGGTGTGCTGAAGTTGGTGAACTTGCCCACTAGCTGTAGGACTATGTTGCCGTTCTGGGCGTTGAGCTTGAGATTTTTCACGTCAATCATGTCGCGAGTTGCCACAGCATCAACAGTGAAATGCACCGGGTCAACCCACTGGGCCAATTTGGGGACGAAGGTCTTGAAGTCGGCAAGAGTGACGTAATTGTCGGTCATGTCGAGGATGATAGGCTGCTGCTTTATCTCGTTGATGGCATTGCTCAGCGATGTGTAGTGGAATGTGGCGTCGGCGGGCGTGAGGTGCGTGCCGGGTAGGTCAATAACGAGATTACTGAACGACGTGCTCTTGTCGGTGATGCCGAACAAGCCGCTCACATTCTTCACCTCAAGACCGTTTTTCTCCTTTACCGACAGGTGCTTCACAGCGATGGCAAAATCGTTGTTCTTGATGTGCGGGAACGAGAGGTCGGCTATGAGGTCGGTGGCATGCAGATGATTAGGGTCGAAGACTCCAGGTGCCTTGTGGGGCACATTGAGCACGTCGTAGCTGATGTTGCAGTTGCGCAATATGGCGTGCTGAATTTTGATGTCGTAAGGCTTGGGGGGCTTGCCAGGCTTAGGCTTGAGCTTGTCGATAATGAACTGCAAGTTGGTGGGGCTATCTTTGTCGGGGCGCGTCACGTGGCCATGCAGACCGTTAACCTCGGCAAAGGTGAACACCAGCTTGCGCTTGAATATCAAGTCCGAGACACTTATTCCTGCCCCAAGTTTATCTACGTTGATGAGTCGGTCGTCGCTCTGGTCGGGAATATTCACACCGGTAAGCACCACTTGGTTAAAAGGTGAGATGGTAATGCCGTCAATGGTGACATTGGTGCCCAGAAATGCGCTTAGCTCACGCTCGCCAATGGCTTTTAGCTTGTTCTGGAAATAAGGCATGCTCACAATGAGATAGAGGGCGCCATAGGCCACCACAAGCACAACGACTATTGTCATAAATGTCGCCCGCAGGGTCTTATAGCTCCAACTAAAAAATTTCTTCATGCCTGTAAAAAAGTTTTCTCAACATATCTTCCACCACAATGTGATAAGATAGAAAGAAAATGGTTTAACCTACAAAGTTATGTAGAATTTTCCAAAATAACCGCATCATTGCGAGAAAATAGCAAAACTTTTTACATGCAAAAATTGCCAACCACTCATTATCAAGTGATTGGCAATTTGAAATGTGGTCCCACTTGGGCTTGAACCAAGGACTCCCTGATTATGAGTCAGGTGCTCTA
>CALDIG010000069.1 GCA_937904375.1 uncultured Prevotellaceae bacterium | reverse complement strand
GCCATACAATAACTTCTTTTTTGGAATGATACCAATTGGCTTTCAAATTGGAATTATAATGATTTTTCATATCTTTAAATTTGCCTCTTCCGAAATTTTGGGCTAACAAAAGAGATGAAAACCTTGTTTTGTTCACACCAAATCTGACTTTCCTCATTTTTAGCAAATATAGAATTGGCATACTGAGCAAGTATTTGTTCAAAATGTATAGGAGCTTCTGCTAACAATGCCGAGTCAATTGGTTGACACTCATTAACTTATAACGAATCAATCACATTGTTAGTCACAGCCCTTCGGTGTGACAAGACCCACTCAATCCTTTCGGGAGTGAATGCGGCAGATGTCGCTTCGTGGTGGTCTAAACCCTCTAACGTTTGGAAAACGGCATTTCCACCATAAAGATTAATGTCCTCAATCAAATGTTTCACTTGATCACCCCTTGATTCTTGCGACCCACGCGTGCACATGATGGGAGTCTTGGTCAAAGGCATAATGATATTACTTCTATATCCACCCGAAGCCACCATAGCGGCTGCAAAATAATTAGGTGTATCGGCAAGCAGACACCAAACACCCTGACCGCCCATCGACGAGCCGAAAACGTAGATGCGCGTTGAGTCCACACCGAACTCACTCACATAGTAATCGGCCAATGCCTTGACATACTTATTGTACGCTTCGCATTTCTGTTGCTCATGAGGGCGACGCTCGCCGGGCGAGGGGCGGTCGCCACGCTGGCGCTGCCGTGGCGCATCTCCGTTCCAGGAAGCGTTGCTCGGACACTGAGGCACAAGAAAATATGCTTTGACATTGTTCGCGTTCAGGTAATCATATATCTTGCCCACAGCAGGCGCTTTCATCTGTTTTTTGTTGTCGCCTCCACCTCCACTGCCGCCATGCAGATAGATCACAAGAATGGGTTGAGCGGTATCTTCAGGAGCGGTCAGCACCTCTCGGTACTTTAATTTTTTGCCATCGAGCTTTGCTGTCTTATCGGCAAAGACTTGAAGCAAGTCAGATTTTGCTTGAGCGTTAGTCTCAAACAATAGTATGGTGATTAACACCATTATAGCAAGTGAATACATCTTTCTCATTCTGCAAATGTACGCAAAAATCCCGATTTATAGTTCTGATTTCACCGCAAAGATAGTGATTATTTTTCTACTTGCGTTTACTTTTGGGGGATTTGTTGTTCATTAGGCGTTGGTAGTCGTCCTGCGCTTGCTTAATGCCGTGGTCGCCGGTCACGGTGTTCACGGTGACGAATGGCTCGTTGAGCCTTTCGTTCAAGCGGGCCAGCGGAATAGCCGCTGCCGACGAATAGGTATTCAGTGCCGCCATTGCTGTCTGCGCCACTGTTCGCTATTTGCGCCGATGACGATAACGTGCTGTGCGGTGGTCGTTGATGAGCCCCGACCAGTTCAGTCCGAAGGCGAAATCGTAGATATTGCCGTCGGCATCACAATAGGGTGTCATGTCATGCGGCACATCTTCGCACTGTGCTTCGACGGTGAGCATGTCGGCTGGCATTTGGAACGGTAGTAGCCCTTGCGGCTCAAACGCGCCACTGATGATGTCGAGCTTTGCCTTGTTTTGCACGCCAAACGACACTACGATAGCATCAACGTAAGGCTCGAACTCAGCGACCACTGCCGGGCGGCTCATGTTGAGGCTCACAATCACAGGGCGGTCGCCCATCAGGCGACGCGTGGCAATAATGAGATTGAGGTCACACTCATTGTGTGTGGTCACGCGTTTGCCGCGATATGAGCGGTTGGTAAACGCCTCCTTGGGGTCTCCGCCGGCAATGCTCGTTTCGCGCGCTGTCCTGGCTACATAGGGCCTATACTGGAGGCTTATGGGAACATATCCGTTACCGCCTTGCTCGCGGTCGGCACGCGAGTAACCAAAGCCTCCCAACGGCTCGTCGATGTCAACAAGGGCAAGGTCGGCTTGCTCGGGGTCATCAACCACCGTGAAGTATTGCTCCAGCAACTCGCGACGTATGGGATAGTCGTCATGCTCCTCATACTTCTCGCCCCAGAATCCCGTTATTGCCGGATAATGACGACGAGGCATATACACTCGCTTATCACGCATCATGGGCAGGCAATGGTCGTGGTTTTTGAGAAGGACAACCGAGCGCAGTTGCGCCTGATAACCCTCTTTCATATACTCTGGCGCACCCACCACACGTGTGGCATCTGCCGGGTCAACGTATGGGTTTTCAAACAGACCGAGACGGAAGCTGTTCAGCAACAAACGCCTGGCGGAGGCTTCAAAGCGTGCGCGGGCATTCTGCGCGCCATAGTCCCGCTCCCACATCGCGTAGGCTTCTAGCAACGGTTGTTTGTCTTGATTGCCACCAAACTGGTCGACTCCGGCAAGCAGGGCACGATAGTGCCGCTCGGCTATGGTCAAGTTTTCAACGCCCCATGGCTTGCCCCAATGGCGGTCAACGTCGGGATAGTCACCAGTCACCACCCAGTCGGTGCACACCACGCCGTCGTAGGCATATCGCTCACGCAGCAATTCAGTGATGATGTAGCGACTATAGTTCATCGCCACGTTATCACCAGATGGGTCGATGCCCCATGGCACTGTATAAAATCCCATTACCGCGCTTGCCGAGCCTGTGAGTCCTGAGAGGGCAAACGCGCCATCAACAAAGGGTTTCAGGCGCTCATTGAACATTCCGCCCGGATAGACGGCAAACTTACCGAAACTGTAATGCGAGTCGCGCCCGCTTTCTTCTGAGCCCCCGCCTGGCCAGTGCTTCACCATCGCATTCACGCTATGGTAACCCCAACCATCAGCAATCATGGCATCGCCGGTACTCGTTTGGAAACCATCGCAATAGGCGCGCGCATAGTCGATGACCAGCTGTGGATCTTCGCTAAAGCAGCCGTGATTCCGCCGCCAGCGCGGGTCGGTAGCCAAGTCGACTTGCGGCGAGAGAGCCGTGGTGATGCCCAGCGCTCTATATTCGAGCGAGGCGATTTCACCGAATCGTCGCACAAGGTCGGGGTCCATGATTGCACCCAAGCCTATCGGTCTGGGCCACAACGATATTTGTCCGCCGGCACCGGCGAGGAACTCATCGGCAGTAGCAGTCTCGTTGCGTGGGTCACTACTATTGTTCGCCGGGATGCCATGCCCCAAGCTTTCGACCAACGCCTGCACACGATTATTCCATCGAGCCGCCGTTGCCGGGTTATCCACCTTTGTGACCAACACCGCGCGCACATTGTCGTTAACAAGGAAAGTCCGCTGCACATCGGTTATTTCCCAAGGGTCGGCTCCGCTTTGCTCAAAGGTCTTGCCGCCATAAACCGCGCCTGAGCGTTGCGGTATGGGCTGATGACCGCTATAAAGCATCAAGCCCACTATTTCGTCGATTGTCAATCGTGCCGCCAGGTCGGTAGCGCGCTCATGTGCTGGCAAGCGCCAGTCCTCATAGGGCTCGAGCGTGCCGCTACGATTAAGGTCCTTGAACGCCAACCCGCCAACATTCAATATTTTCACCCCCGACTCTCGACAGTAGCCCAGAGTGGGACCCATGGTTTGATTAACGAGAGTATAGTCCTCGCGCTCAATGGTAGTAATAACGTTTTTCATATCTGTTGAAAAAACTGAAATACTCAACAAAGCAATTACCAGCGACACCACGTGCCGCCTGCGCTTGTTGCAATTGTATTTAGCGTTAATCATCGTTGCTAATTTTGATTAATAAATCTTAAAAATCTGATTTATCGTTCTAATAATGGTGCAAAGGTAGGCAAAATTTCGCTACTTTCGCTTGCTTTTCGGGGATTTATTATTCATCAATCTTTGGTAGCCATCCTGCGCTTGCTTGATGCCCATGTTACCAGTGACCGTGTTAATGGTGACAAATGGCTCGTTGAGCCTTTCGTTCAAGCGAGCGATTGTCTCACGCAGGGCATTGTTCTCTTGAACAATGATCATTGGGGCTTGTGACTGCGCCAGCACTGCGGGAGCAGTGATCGTGCGGCTCACA
>CALDIG010000068.1 GCA_937904375.1 uncultured Prevotellaceae bacterium | reverse complement strand
CACGACCCTCGGCACGACCCTCGGCACGACCCTCGGCACGACCCTCGGCACGACCCTCCATTTTAGCCGTGTCAAGGACATCATTCTGAACCATGATATTATCGATGTGGCGGTCATAGGCTTTACGCTCCTCATTATTCATCGACAAGTATCTGAGCCGTTCTTTAGCCTCACTTAATCCTGGAGCTTGAGTGTCATCCTTGATGTGACCATTCTTCAAATAGTCTATCCACTCTTCAAGAGGTGTTGTTGCGATTTTGTTAAACTCATTCACTCTAATCAAGAAATACTCAGGGAATATCTCATCGGGAGTTCGCATTCTGATTACATTATCCTCTTTAGTGGTAATCCTTAAAGTGTCGTTAGTGTGAACGCCCACAAACTTGTTCTGACCATGATACAGATAATCGGCACCTTGACCAAGGTCAAAGTAAAGAATGCTGATGCTATACACCTTTTTAACCTGACTATATTTATCTCCAAGATGGATGTGTTCGGTAATGGCTTTTGAAACACCATAAAGCACACGCTCAAGGAAGTAAAGTTCGCGAGTGAGCTGTATCTCGACCAAGATTATTTCTCCTTTACTGTTCTTGGCTTTGATATCAACCCTATTGAACTTGTCTTTATCACTATCTTGATTGCTTTCGCTCTCAAGAATCTCATCAATTTTCACTGGCTCGTTGAGAAGGACAGTAATCAGTCCTTCCAGCACACCAAAGTTGGCCTTGTCGCGCAACATTCTCTTGGCAGCCCAGTCAAACCGGATGTATTTATTACTCTCGTTCATGGCGAAAATGTTTTATTCAGTTGAACTTCTTGCAAAAATAATAACACTTATTGATATTTGCAAGAAATTGAACATCAAAACTGCTTTTTTCATAGAAACACACCCTTTATTTTGTTGATTTTTGTTAATTGTATCACAGAAATGCTATTTTTATTCCATGTATTTTGTTTAACGGTGAGCCAACTACGATAGCTAATGCCATTAGGACTAATATATGCACAGATACTAAACTTTTCATAGCATAACTTATGATTCACTGCTATAGTTTCAAAATATTTCACAAAACTGCTCATGCATAAATTTCAATTAAAACAAATATCTTTCATTGAGGTACTTGATCCATTCTTTCTTGTGCGGTACAGAAAGATGCTTATCCATCATTTTGAATAGTGTTTCATAGGTTACCGGAACAAACTCGTTGTAATGCTCGTTAGTAAGGAATTTCTGATATTTGGGAATCGCGTCTTGACTGAAATGCACATTTTGAGAAGGAAAGAGCATGACGCTGGTGAACTTTTTAATCTTTCCTTTCAAAACCATAGAAGCTCCAAGAATATGATTCCTCCATATCTGACGGAATTTGTTGGAGACAAGCATGTCATGTGTGACGTCCTCTTTATAGAGACCAGATTCATTTGTTACTATAGCGTATCTCCCTTTAAGGCGTGTGTTCCCATTCTCATCCTTAACCTGAGAATACTCGTGAGAATGTGGTTTTAGAGGATAGGAGTTCTCGGTGTATTTAACCTCTATACCAATACCGCATTGCTGATTGGATTTGTTCTTGTAGGCGACATAAACATCAAACGCAGTATGATCGTTTAGATAATCTTTTAATGGTTCGGGATGGTATTCAATTATAATTTTGTCTTTGTCGATGGAGAGAATGTCGTCAGTCGCAAGCAAATCACAAAACAGCCGTTTGCAACCTTCAGTATCTTTGTGCATTGGGAAGAAGATGTTGTAAGGGATATGCTCACTTCGCAATAGATTCGTGAGCATAAATCCACTTGGAGGAGTGGAAGTAGGCTCAATCGGTTCTTTCAACTTTGCTAAGATTTCGTCACGAAATCCCTCAAAGAAGATTAGCCCTATCTTGGCATCTTCATATCTAAGCACATTTTTGTACTTGTTATAACCCACTTTGAGAACTTGTTCCCGGTAAGCCCACTGGTGTAGTCGTGCCTCAAGTTTAAACTTTGAGTATGAATATCTTTCAATGTCATTTGAAGTCGGCATATCCATTGTTTCTTTTGGTTGTGGGTGCAAATATATGACAAGTCAGTGCCAATTCACGGCACACCAAACACTAAAAAACTTAACGAGGCTTTTTTGTTAAGAATCGGTCATTCGGTTTTATTTTTTCCAGGCATTGACCACCTCACCGATGTACTCGGTGTGTAGTCCAGCGGGGAAGTTGTCGTACATCTGTTTTGGCACGTCGTCTTTGAAATGCTTTGGGTCGAACGGCGCGGCATACATGATTCGGCACTCGATAACCATATCGGCTTCGATGTAATATGGTGTGCCGTTTTCAGTGTAGGCAGTGTGCAGATTCAAGGCTTTAGTCTTATCGCCGTCACGGCCGCTTTTAGTGCCCATATATTCAAGAATCTCCTCTTTACGGTCACTGAAAGCCATGACGGTGAAGTATTGCGCTTTGTCCATAAACTGCTTGGTGTAGCGTTGCTCAGCAACATATACTGTTACGGCAGTTTTGCGCCACAATGTGCCAATGCCTCCCCAGCCTATGGTCATAGCGTTGCTATGTTGTTCATCACCAGCAGCCAACAGCAGAGCATGGCGAAACCAGTTAAAGCCGTTATCAGCAAATTCTTGCTCAACGGCAATCGCCTTGAAACCATATTCACTTTGCGCCGACAATGCAAGTGGAGCAATCGCCAAAAGCGCAACAATAATCTTTTGAAAAATTCGTCTCATATTTTTTTTATATTTTGGAAGTTTACATATCGTTAATGTATCTGTCTGTCAATGGCCTCTCTATTCCACCGCTTTCCTACTTGCGCTTCCACAGCTCGCCAGTCTCGGCAAAGGTGATTTTACCATAGCGGTTAATCGTCTCAATCAGCCATATATACTCTTTCTTTAAACAATGCGGGGATTTTCATGATTTAGTGATTCGACATTATTAAATGTTAATATAGCCTTTGAAGCTATTACGTTTAATGCAACTATAATTACCTTCAAACCACGAATACTGATATTTATAACTCCAGCCATCTTTCACTTTCTTGATGTCAGATAGCACAATGAAACCATAGCCATTACCATAAGAATAAATAGTATCATGTATACCCATTTTCTCTAATGGTATTTCTTCTTTGAGATAAATATTTGCTATTTCTCGAATCCTCTCAATAGTATTGTTGCTGAGATTCTCGGGATTCATTTTATTTAGTTGTTCTTCATATAGTGGCATGATTTCGTTGAGTTCTTGTTTTTCCTTCCATGAATCAAGACAGTTAAGAACAAGTTGGGTTAAGAGGACATTGTTCTTTCGATGATTATAAAAACTAAGTGCCACCAGCAATCCTACAGATGCTGACTTTAATAACTCTCGAGTTCTGAGACTAATGTAGCTGTTTTCATATGGATACTTATTACTATATATGGAGAAAAATAAGCTTGTACACTTCATAAGCTCTTCTTGGATTTCACCACGCTTGATAATATAGTATCCGTATTTGTTCAACATCCATATTACAGATGTCGTTGCAACTGCGAGTGATGAAGCCGCATTAAGGCCAGGCTTAGCCATAAGTCTTGGTTTTCCAATGACTTTATTAACGTCACCATATATACTGGTGTCATCTGTTTTGTTTAATAGGAATTGCTTCATCTTTTTCAAGAAACAAGCTATATCTTTTCTTATTTGTGTCGCATCATCGCTTATAGATTCGATTGAAGACTTATTATTGGTGTTACTATCAGTCGTTTCGTCATTATTTTCCTCATTTAATCCTAATAGATCGTCATCAGTTTGTACGTTGTCATCTGTTTTGAAAAGAATTTGCTGTAAATACGAGAGTATTCTAATGCCAGAGTGCATATTGATACTCAATTTGCTGTCTTTAAGAGCATTGAAACGATTATTTTTTACAACAATATCATCTTTCTCTTGTTGGGATTTCTTTGATTTTAAATTGAATGATTTGGACTTCTTGTCTGAGTCTTCAAACTCAATGTAGCCAAGTATGTGACTTAGGTTATTAATCAAATCATTATCGTCAAGAAGACTTGACAGCTTGCGACGTTTTGGGTCGGGATTACTACTCTCAACATTTATTTCTCTTACAACAAGCACTCTGTTTGATATTTCGGTGTCAGAATCCTTTAAAACGACGATATGTAGTCTTGTTAGTATATTATCTTCTAATGATATGCTTACTTCATTGCCGGTTGTAAGCTCATGATTCCAAATATTATGTTGCTTTTTGTCAAGAGCAACAAGTGTCGCTTTTATACCTTTTTTATTAAATCGTAACAGTAATTTTCCATCTTTTTCTTCACATGAGAATAAAGATACTTTAATTGGGCTTGGCACTTGTTTCTTTGTTTCGCGACGAGATATAGATTCTAGTTCTTCATGTTTTAATGGCGAAAAATGTAAACCAAGTTCTTTAATATAGTCTTTATGTTCTTTACTATGCAAAAGTATACAAACTTCATCGTTGAAGATATCGCGATTCATTCCAAGAGCCATATTACCAACATTGGCACTACCACTCAAAACCCATGTTTCATTTTCACTTTGTATTTCAATGATTTTTGCATGAAGTGGGTTAGGGGAAATATGCTTGAAAAAATTAACGTTAGTGCTATTGAGTAAAGCAAATGGAGCACTTTGTCTGTTTATATCAAGAATACAGTTTAAAACATTAGGAGAAAAGTGATCTTGCAGTTCCTTTATTGCATTACCTTCTGTATCATAAAATGGTGCCGCTACTGTTATTTTATTAATAGAAGTGTTACCAACGGATGCATATAAATCTTCAAGTATTGATGAATTAGTTGAATTAAATAGCAATGAACAAAGTTCACCTGATTTTAATTCAACAATATTCTCGGATAGTTCTTTTTGCATCCATAAACTGTGTTCTGTAATCCATCCCAATTGTTTAAGCACTAATGACTGTGCATTGCCTGTGTTCTGTATGATATAGTCCCATGCTTTTCGAAATAAAGGATAATTTGTTGAGTCACTACCTGCTATATGGAATGCGTTCCAAACTTCGTCATTGTTTGACATTCCACTATAAGTAATGTTGCCACTTCCAATAATCAAAGAACCTTCTTCCTCACCAAAAAGTAATGACATTTTAGGATGAAACACACCATGATGGGTGTTTTCTTGTCGACGGAGAGTATAGTTTATTGTCGAAACGCTATGATACTGATAATCGGGGTCGGCAAGTAGCTGGTCATACATTTTAGCATCCATCAACACAACCACATTGGTTACCCCTAATGAACGTATAACCGGTAGATATATTGACTCAAAGAATATTGGGTCAAATGTATAGCATGTAAGAACAGCAGAATGATAAACATTCTTTCTTGTGCCAAGAATTTCTATGATATTTTTTCTTTCAATCATTTTGCAGCCTTATTAAAAGTTCAATTCCATTTTCTGTAACGTTAAGCTCATGAATTAAATCTAGATCTTCAGCAAAATTTCTCAGTGTATCAATACGTGGAGAACTGTGTGTTGCTGCATACGTGGAAAGTCCTCTAACAAAACCATTTTCAATGGAGAGTTTTTGAGTTGGTATTCTGTTCTGACTATACTTTCTCATTGACTCGGAATAATGGTTGTAGATAATATTTTCAGTTAGATAATGCTTAACGTATTGTTTGACAGTTTTGTCAAGACTGTTATCTATAGAGTAAAATGCGTCAAGTGCATCATTGCTAACTTTTCTAAAATAAGTTCTTATGATTTCTTTACATTCTTGATAATTTGAATTTCTTCTATAATCATCAAGTAACACGAAAAAGGCATGACTAATTTTATCCTCAGGTTCATTGACATTCTCCCAACTATCAAATGCTTCACGTAAAGTTTTTGATTCTACATTTAACTCATAACACACTTCATCAGCAAGTTGAGAAGTGAACTCATTAATATTTTCCCATTGCCCTGGCTTTGAACTTTGTTGAAGTTTGCTGAGAACGACATCGAAAATATTAAGAGATTCATATTGGCGGCTATCATTTAGATAATAAGCATACCATCCAACAGCGGCTGTATCTTTCTCAGCTCCAATGCTATAACAATGATATACATAACGAGCGAACTCTAATTCTGAGAATTTGGTTAAGGTTTCGTTTTTGAGATAGCTAAGCAACAATCGTAAGGTGTCTTTGCGCAAACAATAATCATCTCTTGAAGATGGTCTGTCATTTTGTAGGAGCATTTCTGTTAGAACTTTGCGTTCATTGTTGTTAGGCAAGTTATGACACTGGAAATATGGCTCCATGTTTTTTAATTCTTGTCGAGTAACTATACCTTTTTGAGCACAACGTTCAAAAAGATTGCTCATTTGGTCGCCAAGACTTTCTTCAAAAAGTTCTGCAAGCACTTCTCCGCTTATGAAGGTGTCGTTTTTCGGTGTTACATTGTATAGATTTGATGCGTCAGACAAAGGTAAAATGATGCCTAATTCTTGTAATGATGCAGCATAGTAAGATCCAAAGGCACCATAACCACCAGCCCAATAACCGCCGCCAGCTTTGCCACCAGGCATTGCATCTTCATTGAAGTTAATCACATCTTCATTTCTGGCGATAATTTCAAACGCACGGGTTATACCTGGAATACCTCCACTATTATCGCTTTGTGCATGAATGAGTGCCATCAACAATTCTGACATTCTAATATGCCTTTTAAGATCTGCTGGAGTTGCTTTATCTCGGTTGATATAAAATTTTTTTAGCAACCAGCAGTAAAAACTATAATAACGGATTCTAAGGGTCACAACGTTAAGACCTGGAAGCAGTGTGGTAAACAATTGCTCTGAGGCTGTACGGAAGCCAAGAGGATTCAAGCCAACACTAAGTGATTTGTTGGCTCCCAAAAACGGTGCTATGCTAATGTTATTCTTAAGCATGATCAAATTCTGAATGAATCTTATAGATTTGATGTGGATGTAGACTATTTTGAAGGAGTAACAATTTTGGTCACCATTCCCCTGTCATAGCCATTTAATGGATACTTAAACCATGTTGTATCGGAGTCGATATGCATATCGTCATAATATGGATATCTCAACTGTCTTAAAGAGATATCATATCTTTCAGTATATTCATTTGATTCACACACCTTTTCCCAACCAATTTGATTTATCTTTGACTTTTCTATAATAAACAAGCAGACTAACAATCTATCAAAATCATACTGTTTTGAAAAACTATATTCGTCATCAGTTTTAGCCAATAACTCATAATAATAATTGACAATTCCAAAAGCATCGCCTGCATCTAAAAGTCCACTACCATCAGGAGCTATTTCGATAGTTTGAAAGAAATTGCAATCTCCTGTACTTAATAGTGTGTCGGGATAGTCTCGCAAGCAAACCACAATACTATCATTAGAGTAGTTCTCAAACTTGATTTTATTAGAAACACTGATAGCATCATTAGGCAACTCCTCACACCCTGACAAATAAAGCAACGAGAAGATACTGCTCAAAATAATAATGATTCTACTTTTTATTTTCATGTTGTGTCCTTTTTATCTTCTATCTTATCCTGAACTTGTAACCTAACGATATGAAGCCGTTGTATTGATACATTTTGGTGTTGTTGCTATGCATCAAGTACTCGTTATACTCTTTGTTGGGATATACATTTAGCAATCCCATAAATCCCTCAATACCAACAACGAGATGATTATTAAACTCGTAGGAGATTCCTAAAGGCACACAAAGGTCAAATTTGCGGGCCCTATTCGATTGAAAACTGGTAGCATTAACCACAAACGCTGGGGCAATTCCCGCATTTATCGACAAACCACGCCATGCATACCAGCGAGCGACAACAGGCACAAATAACCTGTCGTTCTTGAGTTGTTCTGACCTATTCAAACCTGAATAGTCATAATATTTTGCGCCACCCATCGAATACACCGCACCAACCGCTACACTCCAACGTGGGGCAAACTGATACTCGCCTTCCACGCCCACATGAAAGCCATAGCGAGGGTCAAAGTAATCGGAATAATGGTCAACATTGAATATTGAACCGCTAAAGCCAGCGTATGGCTTGATGGTAAACTGCTTAGCTTCGTTCTGCGCCATGGCCGAGCCAAAGGCTATAATCAGGCACATAAGTGCGATAATAATCTTTTTCATATCATTTTGGGGTTAATGGTGGCTAATAATTCTCAACGCTACAAAATTAGTAATAACACTTCTCTCTCGGCAGTAAATTTGGTAAAAAAATGTCAATTACCCCCTATTTGTTTAATTTAGCTAATCAATAAGCAACACTTTATCTAGAAAAAGGATCTAAATAACTATTTATGTCGTGAAGCGCCTGATCGTCATCAATGTTCATAATGGCTTGCAAAGCCTTTATTTTTAGTGAGTCCTTATTAGAACCGTATTTCACTTCGGGCTCTGCCACGGCCATTGCATTGTCTTTGTGACGCTCTTTAGCGATACTCTCTTTTATTTTAGAATAAACTTTGTCGCCAAGCAATACTTTTGCATTATTGACATATTGCTCAAAAACATCTATGTTTTTAATCACGCTAAGCGTTGTACCATTGGCCCTGTTGGGAACTTCACCTTTGATATATCGTGATATTTGATTTTCTCCAAAGCCCAGAATTGTTGTCATTTTGGCTATAGATATTCCATACTGCTCTATCAGTTGCTTAATCTCAGATGGAGAAGGAATATTATACTTTTTTCTATATTGGTTGTAGATTTGAGAGACATTTTCTTCGGCTAGTTCACCAGTTGTGAAACGCTCTTTGGTTTTCTCACATTCATAACAACAATAAGTGTAGTGGTATTGCTCACCTCTAAAGGTGGCTATTGCAGGCTCCTTAATAAGAACAGCCTCGCAATCGGCGAATGGACTTTTCATAATGCTTGTGTTTTAAAAGGGAAATGTAACGGGTATTCCGTCTCGTGAAAAGAAATGCACAAGGCTCTATTATTCACCGAAATCTTTATGTAAATATCAGTATCATTGTAATCTTTGCCAAAGACCCACATATCAGCGCCTTTATTGAGAGTGTCAATAATTGGACCTTCGGAGTAATCAATATCCTCCAAAGAAAATATAATTTCTTCACGGATGACATTGTTAATACCGAGTTTCAAAAGGGAATTAATATCATTTTTATCACGGTCATCGCGATAAATAATGCCAAAAGCTTTTGCCTTAATCTTAAACTCATTCAAAAATGCCCGAACTTGTTCAATTGTTATTTCCATAGCTTATTTTTTTGCAAAGGTAGCACTTTTTTTTAACTACACAAACTTTTTCCACCTTAAAGTGGCATTTTTTGTTGTATTTTTTAGAAATCAACTAAAAAGTAGGGCAACCTGTCATGGCTGCCCTCAGTTATTTTATAATGTGTCGCGGTGGTTATTACCAGGCGAACATTGGGAAGTCTTTCATCATGAAGTTGACTTTCTCGCGAACCATTGTGATGGTTGCCTCGTCCTCGGGTTTCTGGAGAACGGTGTCGATGAGCTCAACGATTTCGCCCATCATGTCTTCCTTAGCGCCACGGGTGGTGATGGCTGGAGTTCCTAAGCGTATACCGCTGGTCTGGAAGGCGCTGCGGTCGTCGAATGGCACCATGTTCTTGTTAACGGTGATGTCGGCAGCCACAAGAGCGTTCTCGGCAACCTTACCTGTCAACTCGGGATACTTGGGACGCAGGTCTAGGAGGATGCAGTGGTTGTCGGTGCCGCCACTGGCAATCTTGTAACCCTTGTCGAGCAGAGCCTTGGCCATTGCCTGAGCGTTGGCCTTAACTTGCATTTGGTAAGCCTTGAACTCGGGCTGGAGAGCCTCGCCAAAGGCGACAGCCTTAGCCGCAATGACATGCTCGAGTGGACCGCCCTGAACGCCGGGGAACACGGCAGAGTCGAGCAGCGACGACATCATGCGCACTACGCCCTTCTTGGTGGTCTTGCCCCATGGGTTTTCGAAGTCTTTGCCCATCAAGATGATACCGCCGCGTGGGCCACGCAGGGTCTTGTGAGTTGTACTGGTCACGATGTGAGCCCATTTCAAGGGGTTGTTGAGCAGTCCGGCAGCGATAAGTCCTGCAGGGTGAGCCATGTCAATCATCAGGATAGCTCCCACCTTGTCGGCGATGTTGCGCATACGCTCGTAGTCCCACTCGCGGCTGTAGGCACTGGCGCCGCCCACGATGAGTTTGGGCTGCTCGCGCAAAGCCACCTCTTCCATCATATCGTAGTCAACGATGTTGGTGTCGGGGGTAACATTATATTCGCACTGCTGGAACACGAGTCCCGAGAAATTCACTGGGCTACCGTGTGAGAGGTGACCGCCATGAGCCAGGTTGAGGCCCATGAACTTGTCGCCAGGCTTGAGGCATGCCATGAATACTGCCATGTTGGCCTGTGCGCCGCTGTGAGGCTGCACGTTGGCATACTCGGCTCCAAAGAGCTGCTTGATGCGCTCCTGGGCCAAAGTCTCGGCCTCATCCACCACTTGGCAACCGCCATAGTAGCGGTGTCCGGGATAGCCCTCGGCATACTTGTTGGTCAGGCAGCTGCCCATAGCGTTCATAACTTGTTCACTCACGAAATTCTCGCTGGCAATAAGCTCAATGCCACGCTGTTGACGCAGGTGTTCACGCTCGATGATGCTGAACAATAAATCGTCTCTCTTCATCTTTTAAAGAATAATGTTAATGTTGTTTATAGATTTATCTTGATAAGTTTTCGCTTTCACACGGCAAAGGTAGTAAATAGTTTTCAGTTATCAGTAAAGGGACGTTCAAAAAAATCCTAATAGTTTATTTTTATTTAAAAAAAGCCCACCCTGTGGGTGAGCTGTTTTTTCAGAAGGTGAACTTGCGGCCGGTCCACTTGAGGGTTCTGGGCTTAACTTTCTTGGTGTTGTAGTTCATGTAGTTGACAGTGATGTCCTTGCCCGCGCGTGGCAGGTCAAAGTAGATGGTGGCCCCATCTTCCACGTCATAAACCCGATTAAAGCCTGGCACGCTACACATTGTCATCTTCTTGGTGGCATTGGTGTAGCGGTAGAACACGATGCCGTCATATTGTCCTGGCTCGTAATTGCCGTCGCGGAAGCTCAACACGTTGTAGGCAACGAGCTTGTGCTTGCCGTCGCTCTCGTTCCAGTAGCACATCTCAATCTTGAGCCTGTGCTCCTCGTGTCTTGACTCAAAGCACACATAGCCGTTACTCTTGTCGATGGTGAGTGTTTCGCCCTTGTCGAGTTTTTTCCCGTTGCGCTGCTTGACCCACGCCTGCTTGAAGGCATGGTCGGCCTCGTTGATGCAGCCGTCATCGTCGAGCGCCGCAACCGAGAGATAGCTCCAGGCAAAATCGCTGATAGTGGGTTTTGAACCTTGATACTTCACTTTGATGCCGTCCTGTGCCGCCAGCGCCAGCGCAAAGCAGGCAAAAATGATTGCTAATGATGTTTTTTTCATAATTTATTGGGTTTTGAGTTTAAAAAATTATCCTTGAGATTTTATTATTTCGCCTTCTTGCGCACTGTCCAGCCGAAGTGGCCTATCTCTTCGCCTAGCTTGTAGTAATGGCCGTGGCAGTAAGTGATGAGACCTGCCTCTTTTAGGTCGAGGGCGCCAGTAGCAGGGTCGATGAATCGGTCATCGGCGATGACGTTAAGCACCTCGGCGATGAACATGTCGTGCGTGCCCAGCCGCATGATGTCCTTGACCAGGCACTCAATGCTCACGGGTGCCTCCTCGATGTAAGGCGCCGCAACTTTCACGCCCTTCACCGGCGAGAGGTCCATCTCTTTCCATTTGTCGAAGTCGCGCCCCGAGCGCACTCCACACCAGTCGGTGGCTTGTGCCAGCGCCTCGTTGGTGAGGTTGATGGTGAAAGCCATGTTGCGCTCAATGATGTCGTGGCTGTGGCGCTCAGGTCTTATCGACACATAGCACATGGCAGGGTCGCTGCAGATGGTGCCCATCCATGCGGCGGTAAAGAGGTTATACTCCTCGGGGGTTGCACCGCACGACACCAGCACCGCCGGCAGCGGATAAATCATTGTTCCAGGTCTCCAGTTTTGTTTAGACATAAGTATTTTCTATATCTAGATTTTCTAGAAGTTCTAGATGCCTTAAACTTAAAATATTACACAAATAAAGTATGTGCAAGGATTTCGTGCGCCCTTGCTTCGTCGAGCAGACGGTCCTGCCGTCTTACTTTAATATTTTCGTACTTCAAAAAGAGTAATGATGTCCTATAGGCAGTGTGGTTTTAATGTTAGTAACCGATTTGGTCAAATACTCCGCTCACAAAGCAGATCACGATGAAAGACACGAGTGTAAACCCGAGACTGAACATGAGGAAGTGACTGCTGTAGTCCTCCTCGTCAAAATCGTCAGCCACATTAGCTGCGCTGGCACTGCGACGGCGCACAAGCTTGACGATGACATTGGTTACAAGGCCACAAACCAAGCCAATGCCTAGTGCTAGCAGTGCATAAAGTCCAATTGACCCCATAATCTTTGTTAATTAAAAGTTAATAGTTAAAAGTTGATAGTATATAGTTTTTATTCTTAGTTTTTTCTATTTTTCCAGATACTTAACACTTGCCACTTAACACTTAACACTTATCACTTATCACTTGCCACTTGCCACTTAACACTTATCACCTACTCCTCGCGTGCTATCTCGCACTGGCACATCTCGCGGTATTCTTCCCAGTCGGGGTCTTCCTCGGCGTGGAAGGTGAGTGGAAGCTGCTCCTCGATAGTCCTCAATGCCTGGTTTAGCATCGCTTGGAATGCCTTTAGGGTGACAGCATAAAACACCCAGTTGCGCTCGCCGGCGCCCGTGTAGATGCCTGTCATCACCGCAACCGGGTCGCGGCGCAGCGACTCTTGCAGCGCATCGGTCACCAGCTCCATAGTGCGGGAGGTCTGGTAGTCGGGCATTCCCCCTGTGTCGGGCTCATAGAGCCACGTCATCTCGATGCGGTAGCGGTAACGTCCAGTGGCAATCACATTGTCGAGGGCGCGCCGCCCAGTGACCAGCACCGTGCGTCCTTCGCTGTCTTCGCTTGGTGCCGTCCACCAGTCCTCTATTATGTGTAATTTTGCCATAAGCTTTAAAAAATCGCCACAAGGTACAAATATTTTTTATATTTTCAAAGAAAAACACGAAAAAAATCAAAATTGCACACAATATTAATAATAAATCCTCGTTGAAAGATGTTTTTTAACTAACTTTGCAGCCTATTTTGGCGCTGCGCGCCGATTAAGGATTAGTTGTGCTTCGCACGATTAGAGATTAGAGATTGGTGATGACTCTAGTTTACGAACATAAGATGGCTAAGATCAGGCACATACTACTAGCTTTGGCGCTTCTTACTGGCGCGACGGCAATGGCACAACCCACGGGCATCAATACGTGGGCTAACCACATCGTTCTCAACGGCGACAACTGGGACGACATCATTGCTTATCTCAACAACCCTCGCCGTCACAACTACAAGTTCACCATCTTACACCTCGGCGACTCACACATCCAGCCAGGCATCGTCAGCGACGAGGTGAGAAGGACTCTGCAAGAGCGCTTTGGCAACGGCGGACGGGGGCTAATCAGTCCGCTGGCACTGGCAGGCACCAACGAACCCAACGACTACCTGCTCAAGTCCTCATCCTCAATCTCAGCATCGAGCCGACTGCTGTCCTCGTCAAAGCCCGCTGGCATGGGCATGACGGGAGTAGCGGTGAAATTTGGCGGCGCGAGCACCACGCTGAGCATCAAAGCGAAACATCAAGGCGACGAGTTCTACCGCATCACCATTTACCACTCCCACTCCACCCCCTTTGATGTGGAGCAGAGCGGCACAAGAGTGAAAGGCAAGCAGCGAAGCCGCTACGCCACCGACTATGTGCTTGACACCGAGACCGACACCGCCAACTTGCGTCTCACCGGCAGCGGTGCGCTCTTTGGAGTGCGTCTTCTAAATGGCAAGCGAGGTGTGGTGGTTGACTGCATAGGCAACAACGGAGCGACATACCGCAGCTACCTGAACATCGACAATTTCGCACTACAACTCAGCGATCTGGAGCCGCAGCTAGTGATAATCTCGCTGGGCACAAATGAGGCTTACGGCTCATTTGGCAACATAACTTCCAACATCGACCAGATGCTCACCGACATCAGGCGAGTGTGCCCACGTGTGAAATTCCTGCTCACCACGCCCATGGAGACACAAAAGCGAGGCAGCCGCGGCTACCATATACAAAGCAACATCGCCGAGGTGCGCGACCTCATCCTCGCCTACGGCAAGAGCCACCACGTGCCAGTGTGGGACTTCTACCAAGTGGCGGGCGGAGCGGGAGCGTCAAACCGATGGCTCAGAGCGCATTACATGAAGACCGACCATCTGCACCTGGGCAATGACGGCTATCACCTACAAGGCAGCCTCCTCGCCGAAGCCCTGCTGCGACTGCTCACCGGCGAAGACGACGGCAGCGACATCGTAGCGCCCATCAAGCCAGTCGCTGAACCAGAGCCCGAGGTCAAAGAAGAGGAGACACCTCTAGAGCAAGAAAGCGGTTGCTCGCCCTAAAAGGCAACCAACCGCCCGCTTTAATAACAAGGGTTATTATAAGCTACCGTTTTTATGAAAAAATTTTGACTTTCGTTTTTTGTGAATATTTTGCTTTTCCAAGAAAAAGAGTATCATCTAAGCAATAGTTTCACAGTCTTATCTTGGATTCTGACGATGTAAATGCCCATTGAATTGACAGGTATCACATTAAGGCCCGCTTCTAGGTTTACAGTAGTCACACATCCTGCAATGTCGCTGATAATAGCACTCTGATTAATGGGACTTTCAATGATAATCGCATGTTCCTTGGCATACACACTCGGGCTTATACACAATCCATTCTCCAATGAAGCCTCTTTGTCATTGTTGCTGTGTATTGCGTAGATTTGGCCTGCTTCAGTCGCTGTTCCTGTCAGCTGCATGACAAAGGGCTTAGCAGCTCCGCGTTCCAAGCCAATCGTTAAAGTAGCATCATTAGTTCCCTCACAACAGGGTAGATAAGTAACTGTCACTGTTACAGTGCAAGGAACTGTATTCAATTCTATGACCGAAGGTGTGACACTAAAACATGTGGCGCCTGAAAGCTCTAAAACGAGTTTGCTTGACATCGGTTCATCGGGTCGAGCCAGTTCAACGGGACCTGGAGTTGCAATGAAGGTAAGGCTGTCGAAGTGTGCAATAGTTGACTGTGGTTTTATATTCCTGGAAGCAATGAGCGTAGACACAGCCGTTTCATCAATGGCATCATTGTTCTCGTCAACCCCACGCCTTGGAGACATCATCATGGTGCCATTTGGGTAGCTGAAAGTCACTTCAAAGGTCTTGCTCATGGGTTCACCGGCTTGAGTGTCGAGCGACAAGGTTGTGGTCGAGGCGGTGATGTAGCCATCCGATTTGATGCCCATTCCCGATAATGGAATCTCTAATGATTTAAATCCTTCATGATTGACATTCAGCACACCATGTATGCGACCTGATTTAGTTGGACTGAAGAACACATTTACCTCAGCACCAGCTGCAGCCTCTTCGGGAGTGATAGTCTGTTTAGACGCTCCAAAAGATGGATATACATTTGGCACAGACAATTGAAGGTCCTTTGTTAGTCCAGGACATGTGAGTGTGATAGTTTGTGACGACTGATAGCCCGAATAGGTAGTGTCGAATGAGATTGACTTAGCGTCGGCAGCAAGGTTGATGCCGTCTATATTCACGGTCTTTGGCTCAGCACCTCCACCACTGATTGTGATGCTCGCATGGCTTAATCCCAAATCTTTAGGGCGGTAGGTCACTGTCACCCAGGCTCCTTCTAGGGCTTCGAAGATGTTGATCTTGTTCTTATTTATAGAATAGTTTTCGTCATCATCACTGAGCGTCACATTAAGACCGTTTTTTAAATGCTTCCCCTTGACGAAAAAAGCAACATTTTGAGTCTCCATATTTACAGTGGTGAACGTCAGCGACTCGGGTTCCACTGTGATTTCTGGCATATAGGCTTCACCTATCAAGACCACCCATTTGTGCTCGGCAAAATTGCTACTCACATCTACATAGCTATAAAATGTTCCTACTTCAGTGGGTCTGAAGGTAACATGCACAAAATTATAACTACCATTCATTACATCTTCGTGGGTGAGACGAGTCTTATTTAATGAGTATATTGATTTCGTATCATGAAGCTTTAAATATACACTATCATACAGGTTACTGCCATTGACAAATAAAGTTTGTCTATTTGATTCTCCTACATAACAACTGAACCTCAGAGTGTCAGGCTCTACCGTGAGCTGTGGATCAATCGCCGTGCCGCTCAGGCTTATCGTTTTAGGGGTATCCCCACCACCGCTTATGGTGATACTGGCCTTGCTTGTGCCGGCCGTCAAAGCCCTGTAGGTCACTTTCACTCCAGAAAAGGCACTATTATCCGATTCTTTTGTAATTGTGAAAGTGTTGATGCAGAAGTTGCCACTCTTGTCATTGAGCGTCAAAGTCAAATCTCCAGTCAGATGACTTCCATAGACATTGATATAGTCGGTTTTTGTCTCTCCTGTGCTGGCATTGAACGACAACGAAGCAGGGTCAACAGTAATTTGGGGCGTATAGGCAGTACCGCTCAGGCTTATTGTTTTAGGGGTAGCTCCGCCACCGCTTATGGTGATGCTGGCGTTGCTTGTGCCGCCGCTCGTGGGCTTGTAGGTCACAGTCACAGTTGCCGCATCTTTATATTGTTTGCCATAAAAATCGGCCAATGCCGCCAGTGTAGCATCTTTCCTCGAGATGCTTGTCTTGTTGAGAGAATAGATAGTGCCCCCATTGTTGAGCTTAATACTAAGGTCACCATTTAACGCATAGCCTGTCACGACAAAGGTCTTTGTTTCAGTCTCACCAATTATATTATTAAATGATAACTGCTCTTCGCTCACATCTATTTCTGGTTTACCAGGCTTTAATCCCACATACATCTCTCGATCGCTATTGTAATCTAAAAAATGATTAAACGAATAATAGCCATCACAGCTTCCTCCCCATCCAAAGTTTACATGATACTTGTCAGTTGAAGCCTTGTAGCCATCTACGACATAAGCATGGGAACCACCAGGGTAACCACCAGCATAGAAAATGGGCCGGCCGGCACGGAGTTCCGTCAGCATTTTTTCTGTCCATTCAGTATCAGAACTAATAGATATTTGATTTAAAATATTTTTGTCATAGCCAAACAGTACAGCAGCATGAGCAGCATAACACATAGCTGCTCCACTGCCATCTGGCCCATAATCCATGCGCATGGCTTGACCCACATATTGCATCAGCGTTGCAACGGCATTGGCTTGAGTGGTGTTATATGATGAATAGTTTTCTTTCATGTTTTTCCAGTCAAATGTTGTTGCAGGCAGTTCGGGCATTGAAAAGTGGTAAGTGTCTGTAGTATAACCAGGGACTGCAATGCTGCTGGCAGGATACGTCCAATAAAACATTATTTGGGAAAGAGCAGTGCATACACATCCGGTCACACAGCGTTTGTTGCCATTATATAACGGGCAATTATTGTTAAAGGGCTTTCTTTGGTCCCATTTGGTTTTGAGCAGAGGGCCCACATCGGTTCCTGTTGTTGCCTTTGTGGGTGACAGCGTCATATCGGGGTTTTCCAGCAGTTGGTCAATGTGCTCTTTGTATATGTTGAGCAGATACTGGAGGCCGCATGGCATGTCGTCCATGTCGAATTCCTCATCGCCGTAGCCCAGGATGGGCACTGTGCGATTGTCGCCCGAGACAATGACAAATCCGCTACCAGTGTTGAAAATATAGTAGGCGTTTTGCGACACATCCACGCTGCTGACCTCGGCATGCACCAGTCTCAAGGAAACACCCTTAGGTAGTGGTGAACTGTGGCTGTGACCCATTTCGTGAATAATGAAATCTTGCGCTATAGATGTTGCTGCGGACTGGTCAACAGGTGATGCCCATCCTTGAACTGCCAGCAGAGCAAGTGAAATGATTAGTAAAAAAATCTTTTTCATAACGTTGTTTTTTAAGAGTTAATAATTCTGTGATTGCGTGTGTGTTTCTTTTTTTTCAGGTGGGTTCTATAAATTAATTGAGATGGATTTTGAATTTATGTCGAGCTGGTTTTTATTCAAAGTTGAAGAATAGTAGCGAGCTACATTTCAAGACTTTAAATATAAAGATGCCGACAGAAAACAAAATACAACCAAAACACTATTATAATTTATCTTAATTTATAGAACCCACCTTCAGAAAAACAGCCGTGGGGGTTGAATTTCCTGTCACAAAATTAGACTTGATAAAAGTGAGAAACACATAAAAAAACCACTATTTTTCAAAAGTGTAAAAATTTTTTACACTAAACTGTCCAATTTTTTTACACTTCGTCTGAATCAGGGCGTTTTTTAGACATACTGACATACTGGACAGAGTGCCGGGCTATATTTAACACGAATTGGTCATTAGGATTTATGTTAGAACGGAATAGAACTAAAAAACAACCTATCATCGCCTAATGACCGATTTGGTTTTAATGACTGTATGTTCTGTATGTCTGTGCTTTTAAAGGAAAAGCGGCCGACTGCTGTGATTGCAACTCGGCCGCCCGCTTTTATAACAAATTAGGCTTCAAGATTGTTATAAAGAGCTACCCGTTTTTTTATGAAGAAATCTTGACTTTCGTTTTTTATTGCAGAATCCATCTAATATAGGGCGGATAGGGGAGGAGTATGATTGACGCATGAAATGAAATATTGCTGATTATCTACATAAATGTCTATTTCATACTCCTCCGCCCTACCGGCTCACTTACTGTGTTTTATTAGATGCCGAATGCGATTTCGGTGTAGTTGTGACCGTTGCGGGTTGTCATTCTCAGGTTGATGAATCCCTGGCCGTCACCGGTGTACCACGATAACGTTCTGCCGCCGCTGCTCACCGACTGCCCGAAGGTGCTGCACAGAATGCCGTAGAGATTGTCGTAACCGGTGGTGTCGTACACCTCTGATGCCATGGAGAACTGAGCGTAGTTGAGGTCTTTGTTGTCGTCAAACTTGAGTGCTGCATCGCTCCAAGTGTACTTCAGGAACCCCACCTTCGACATGTACACCACGTCTTTTGCCACTCCTTTGATATCATATCCACTGGCTGACAGGTTGCGGAGAGCGTCGTCCATTGCAATTCCCCATCGGAGTCCGAGCACGCCTTTAACGGTCGGTGACTTACTGCCTGTGCTCAAATCGGGATTTGCCGGTGGCCGGTAATACCAAATGTGTCCGCTGAAGGATGGGTGTTCTGCCGGTTGTGTGGCGCTGGCCCAGTCACGGTCGGTTTTCGTCTCCAAAAACATCTCGGCGTTGTTCCTATAACCTGCCTTTGAGTTGCGGTATTGCGCCATTGCTTCTGGAGTAGAGATCGCAAGTCCCGATACTGCCATCAGGACAATCATAAAATTGAAATAAACAGTTTTCATAACGTTGATTTTTTTTAGAGTTAATAATTATTTGTTTTAGTATTTCATTATTCTTAATTCTCAGAAAAATAACCGGAGCGGTTAAATTTCCTGTCACAAAATTAGAACTGGCAAATGCGGGAAGCACATAAAAAATGCCGCTATTTTCAAAAGTGTAAAAATTTTTTACAGTAAACTGTCTAATTATTTTACACTTTGCCGGATTCCTCACTAAATCAAACAAAGACAAGTAAAAATCAATGGCAACAAAAAATGCGATTAAGCGAGCCAAAGCTTGTGCTTGCACAATACCTTGCGAGCGTGAGCATTTTTTTGCACGTCACCGAATGATTGTTGACAAAAAACTGTCCAATTTTTTTACACTTTTGTGAATAAACGGCGTTAAAATATATTAATGCGTCCAAGTTCTATTGTCACATAAAATAGATTATTGATAATTTTACACTGAAAAAAAATTATTACAAACAACAAATGCGCTTTACAATGTTTAGAGTGGAGAGTGGAGCCTCTAAACTGTAAATCTTGAAACTCTAAACTTTCAAGCGCAGTTTGAACTTATAAATGTGTATTGTTATGAAGAAGTTTTTTATTACCCTCGTGTGTGCAAGCCTGGCAATATCTGTCTTTGCTGGAGTTTCACGGTTGAGTCGCAGCGACTTGAAGAACACTACGGTAATTGCAGGCCATGTGTCAAATGTCACGCCGGCGTCAAGCACCGGCTCGGCGCAGTCGCTCCAGCAGTTTATGCGAGAGCGACAGCTTGGCGTGAGCGGCAAAAGTTTCAGTAGAGAACTATCGTTTGGCGCAAAAATCGCCTCGGTCGATGCCTACAACTTTGAATGGGACAACGAGAGTGGCACTGCCCAAATCGATGAGTCGGCTTGCGCTATGATGGGCAGGTACTGCACGCTCACGTCAAGCTCATCGTCCAGTGGCAATGTGAATCTATCATATTTCTACGGCGACTTTGCAATACCATGTAATATAGATTTCACCACAAGAGTCTTGACGATAAAGACGTGTGAACCACTTAACAGGATGGATAGCTTAAGCTATTTTGACCCCAATAGTTCGGTCTATAAATCGCCCATGTCACCCTCATTGAAGACCAAAGGACACACTTATTGGACGTTATATGCCGTGCCACTGTCATGGCTGATGGGCGACGATAACTGTGAAGAATACATCTATGGACAAGTCAATGATCATGGCACCATCACGTTCTATGACGATTTTGCCTTTGTGGTGGAAACGGAGAGCGATGGCGAAGTATCCTGGAGTCTTTCCCCTATTTTCAAGAATCTCACATTATTAACGCCTAACGGGACGCATGAGTTTGATTATACCCGTTTGTCAGCTGATGCTTATATCTATGAGGAGGGCCTTGGTTGCGGTGGTCTTGTGCCACGGCCCCATAAACCTGGCTCTTCCAAACCTATATCTGCCGGCCCCGGTTCCCCGAGACCCATTGCCCCAAGACCTGATATAGATGGAGGCATAGGTTCTATCTCAGGTAGTAATCAAATCGTCGAAACAGTATCAGATGCTCATCTTTTACAAATAGAAAAGTTGACGGGGACAAGTTTCGAACCAGATGGTCATGTTGGACTTGTCACTAAGAAAACAGGTAGGTCCCAACCAACTGTGACAACCCATGAATTGCAGCCCGTTTACATGTATTGGACCGACGCCACAACCCTTATGGTCTATAATCTGTTCGGCATGGGAACGCATTGTCATTTGACAGTCAACAAAGATGCTGGCACGGTGCAAATTGCGCAGCAGCAGATATATAACGATGGACTTGGAAGAGTTCTCGACAATCGCTCATGTTCTGGAATCTGGTCACAAGATAGTGCCACATGGGATTGTACCGAGACTATGATTTCATCCACATTCAAGTCTAATGTGCTGCAATTTTTAGGAGATTCAACGCCTTTCACTGAGCCACCTATGCCAGGCTTCGACGAACCCATTGTGACCGATACTACTGTGATATTCTGCGCAACAACCGATGTACCTGGCATGGAGGTTAAACTTTATAGGTATGTGCTTCATGAGGAAGAGGGATTCGAAGAAGGTCTAGAGGTTGACAATCCCCTGACGGTTCCTCGCTTGACCCAGCCCTATTGGATTGATCTTGTTGCCGAGACTTATAATCCAGTCACGGGAGTGCATAGCGACACCGAATGGTTTTGGTATGAGGTGCCCGCTTTAGAGACCGGTATCAGTGGCGATGTTAATGGCGACGGTGTGGTTACTGGCACCGACGTGACAATTCTTTACAACTACCTGCTCAACAATGACGACAGTGACATGATTAACGGCGACCAGAACACCGACGGCTTCATCACTGCAGCCGACATCACAATTATCTACAACATCCTGTTGGGTGAGTGACAAGGCTTACTCAAAGTTATGCCATCATGAAAGAAATCTTCAGGAATGCCTTTTATATGGCTCGCCGCTTCAAGACCGCCTCAGTGTTCAACCTGACAGGGCTCGTTGTGGCGTTCGCCACGTGCTACATGCTGTTGACTCAAATCATCTATCAATACACCTATAACCGTGGCGTGGACGATTATCAACGAGTGTACCGCATGGAGAGCAATTTTCTGTACCCAGAGTGGGAATCCAGCGAGCATGTGTGCCGCCCCTTTGCTGAGGGGTTAAAAGCTCTGCCACAAGTGGAATCCTATTCCCTGGTATGGAACAACAATTTCTCTCTTGATTCCCGTACTGTTCTTAAAGGCAAGCATGAACTGAAATATATCTTCTCAAGCGGCAACAATACGGCAGTGAGTGCCTTGACCGGCCGCGTGCTTGACGGCAGCATCGAGTGGAGCGACGATGACCAAGACGGAATTATCATCCCTGCTTCCATCGCACGGGAGTATTTCGGCACGACTCATGCCGCCGACTCCATGATGCTCACGCTTGATTATTACAGTGGCGAGCGGGTGGAGAAACGTGTACGTGGAGTATATGAAGACTTCCCCGAGAACTGCGAATTGGACAACTGCATATATTATAACATGGAGGATTATGACCTGATTGACTTATATGCCTCTTACAAATGCTATGTGAAATTTACCGAGGGGGAACATGATTTTGACAGTATTGTAAAGTCGCTGAAACAGGCCGCCGTCGATTCGCTTATCGCTAATTCACATAGAGCAGGCAAGGAGGCAGACCCTGATGCCATTGAGGGCATCCAAAAGACTAATATCAAGCTCATCCCTCTGAAAGACTCCTATTTTCAATTCACCTCATTCACCCAGGGCGAGCACGGCTATCGTGGCATGTTCAATATCCTGCGACTGGCTTGCCTGCTGATTATCATCATCTCCACCGTCAACTTCCTGAATTTCACGCTCGCCGAAAGTCCCATGCGTGTGCGCAGCCTTAACACCCGACTAGTGCTGGGGGCCGGACGACACCGGTTGAGGGCGAGCATAGTTGCTGAGTGTGTGCTCACATCGTTGGGAGCCTGCCTCATCGGGGTAGCGTTATGTGGCTTGCTCGCGCATGTGCCTGCGGTCAAGGCGGTGTTTGAGTACGACTTCTCCCTGTTAAACCACTGGCGGCTTGTGGCAGCTCTGCTGTTGCTCTCTCTCGTGGTGGGTATCGTCGCTGGCACCTATCCCGCCGTCTTTGCCACCTCGTTCCCACCGGCACTGGCGCTCAAGAGCTCTTTCGGGCTAACGCCGCAAGGGCGCCGTCTGCGCACCGCGCTGGTCTTCCTGCAACTGTTCGCCTCAATGTTCATAGTGACTTACATCGGCTTCCTGTTCCTGCAGAACCGCTTTATCTTCAACTCCGATTACGGCTACGACAAGAATCATATTCTCGTATGTCAGGCTCTGCCTTCTGATGAAAAATTCGAGAAAGCCAAAGATGATATATGCCAAACCTTGACCAAGAACCCAGCCATCAACTGTGTGTCACTTTCCAGTGGCATCATCGGGTCAACCGATGCCCATTATTTCATCAAGACTGGCTACCGGGGTAAAATCTTCGGCTACAGTTTCATGTACGTTGACCAGAACTACCTATCCACAATGGGTGTCAAGGTTATTGAGGGACGCAACTTCCTCCCCGACGACACGGCAGCCATCATCATCAACGAGGATGCTCGCAGGCAGATGAACTGGCTGAAGTTGGGTGACAAGATTTCAACCAGTACTGACGAGACACCCGACAGCGCCGTTATCGTAGGTGTGTGTGACAACATCCGTTACGGCACGACGTTCACTGGCAATGACCAAGCCTACGGCTTTATTCTTGACAACAACAAGTATTATAAGCCCGAGTACCAGCTGAACATCAATGTGGCACCAACCGCCAACCGTGATGAGGTGATTCAACAAGTGCGGTCATTGTTAAAGAAACACGACATCGATAGCGAGCCTGTCAGTTTTGACGAGATTATTGAAACCACCTATCAAAAGGAGTTGCGTTTCTTCAGACTCATATATATCCTGTCCATCATCTGCATCCTGATCACACTCATTGGAATGTTCTGCCTTACAATGTTTGAGACGGAATACCGTCGCAAGGAAATAGGCATCCGCAAGGTGTCGGGAGCTACAACGGGCGAGATTGTCAAGATGCTGTGCCGTCAATATGTTCCTCTCATATTACTTAGTTTCATGCTTGCCGTTCCGCTGGCAGTATATTACGGCATTTCAACACTAAAATACTTCAGCCAGCGTGCCGATATAAGCTGGTGGATTTTCCCGTTGGCACTCGTGATTGTGGGAAGCGTCACCCTTGCGACAGTGGCTCTGAAGAGCTGGCGTAGTGCCCGCGAGAACCCATCGGTCAGCCTTAAAAACGAATAATAACAAACAACATAAAATGATGATACAACTATCCAATATAAAAAAAGTGTTCAGCTACGGCGATGTTTTCACCATAGCTTTAGGCGGCATAAATCTTGAAGTGGAAGATGGAGAATTTGTTGCCATCATGGGACCGTCGGGCTGCGGCAAGACCACGTTGCTCAACATTATAGGACTGCTCGACAATCCCAGCGAGGGCAACTACATGCTTGATGGCGTTGAGGTGGCAAGGCTACGAGAGAACCAGCGCACCGCCTTGCGTAAAGGTAAGATAGGCTTTGTGTTCCAAAGCTTTAACCTGATTGACGAACTCACGGTGGAGCAGAATGTGGAGTTGCCGCTAAAATATATGGGCGTTTCTGCCGATGAGCGAAAGAAAAAGGTCACCGACATTCTGCGACGTATGAACATCTCGCACCGAGCCAAGCACTACCCCAACCAACTGTCAGGAGGTCAGCAGCAACGCACCGCGATTGCCCGTGCCGTAGTTTGCAATCCTGGCATAATCTTGGCCGACGAGCCCACGGGCAACCTCGACTCCAAGAACGGAAAGGAGGTCATGGAACTGCTCATGGATCTCAATGACGAGGGCACAACCGTCATCATTGCCACACACTCACAGCGCGATGCTTCCTACGCTAGCCGCATTGTCAATATGCTCGATGGCTTCCTGGTAGATAAAACCGCGATTCTGTAGAGTCGCTGACGTGCCGTGCCTTGTCATTCCCTGCTGGAATGACGCTAGCCGCAAGGTGAAAGTGGACATGGCAGTCAATTCCAAGACCCGCACCATCAAGGAGAGGAAAAACAGTTCATAACAACCAATGCGTAATTAGGGGATGCCGCGCAAGCGTGGAAATCAGAGAACCTGCTGACCTAAAATCATAAGGCGTTTGGCGTTAAAATAAACGGCGACTTCGTGCTATAATGTCATATACCCCTCTTATTAATCTTGAAAGAAAGTTTGCATTTTTCAAGAGTTTTGACGAAATTTGCAAACCTAATTATGCATAACTGAAGTTTTAATTGTTTTTGAAATATGTTGTCGATATGAAAGATTATGGTACTATATTGGTCGTTGATGACAACGAGGCGGTGCTCACAGCGTTGAAGTACTGCTTGAGCGGCACGTTCGAGAAAGTCAAGACATTGGCTAGCCCCGACCGCCTGATAACCCTGTTGGGGCAAGAACAAGTTGATATTATACTGCTCGACATGAATTTTTCCCTTGGAGTGAATAGCGGCCAGGATGGGCTGCTGTGGCTGCAGGCCATTCGCAAGCATTACCCCGAGATTCCAGTGGTGTTGATTACAGCCTATGCCGACGTGCAGCTGGCCGTGCGAGGACTCAAGCGCGGCGCGTCCGATTTCGTCACCAAACCCTGGGATAACGACGAGCTTGTACGCAAGCTTAAAGATGTGCTCGATGCCAAGCAGAATGTGGTGACGCTCGACGAGATGGAGGCCGAGTACATCAGGCGCGCCCTTGACCGTTGCAACGGCAATTTGAGCAAAGCTGCCGAGATGCTGGGTATCTCCAGGCAGACGTTGTATAATAAAATGAAAAAATTACAATGAGTCTTGAGACCTGGTTGATAATAGGCCTAGTCTTGCTAATAGCGGTTGCAGCATTGTGGTTCTGCTACCATCAGCATAAGCTTGTTGTGCGCGCCCGCTTGATGCAAGAGGCGATACGCAATCGTGACCTGACCTTCAGACTGCCCACGCGTCACCTTTTCAAGGGGGAGCGGGCATTGCAGGAAACGTTGAACCAGCTAGGGGAACACATCCGTGAGCAGGTCAACATGGGAGAGGTGGAGTCGTGGGAGAAGCTGACCCGTGTGCTCACTCACGAGATTATGAACGCCACAGCCCCAATCGCCAGCATCAGCCAGTCGATGCTGAGCAATCCCGCCGTCAAGGGCAGCCAAATGGAGGAAGGCATACGCACTATCCACAACACGGTAACCCACCTCAACTCGTTTGTTGACGGTTATCGTAAGTATTCCGAGCTGCAAAAGCCGGTCCCTCAAGAAGTTGACCTCGCACCCGTCATCAATGAGATGTGGCAATTATACCAGCAGGTTGAATGGCACAACAATGTTCACGGATCGCTCATCGTCAAGACTGACCCTAACTTGTTGCGGCAGATACTTATTAATCTCATCAAGAATGCCATTGAGGCAGGCGCCAATAAGTTGGGAATGGAGTGTACAAAAAGCTTAGAGGGTAAAGTTTGCCTCTATGCCAGCAATAATGGCGAACCAATCCCTGCCGATATGCGCTCCTCAATTTTTATTCCATTCTTCACCACCAAACGCTCGGGCAACGGCATTGGACTGTCGTTGAGCAGGCGTTTACTCACCATTCAGGGTGGCATGATGTCGCTGCTCGACAATCCGCACTCGGGATTTACTACCACTTTCTTGCTGGAATTCCCTCGGTAATAAAGGCGTGATTTTTTGCGTCAACAACACTCGACGGTAGAGTTGACATTAAACTCTGAAGGGATTTTTATGTCTAAATAATTAGAAACCGCTTTCTAACGTGAATTTTTTGAAAAAATTGTATTGGCATTATTGTTTTTTTGAAAAAAAACTGTAATTTTGCAAGTTGAAATGAGACGTTTGCTATACATATTCACCCTGTGCGTGGCGCTTGCTGTTGGTGCAGTGAGTGTTAACGCCTATGCCGAGCCTCGCGTTGAGCAAGTATCTAGCGAGGAGACTACGGTCTATGGCGGCAAGGGTACCATTGCTATGGTAGCGGGTGAGAGCGACGCCACTTTCAACATCTACTCTATCACAGGCCAGCTCATCAAGACCGTGCGCGTGAGTGCCGGCACCAAGGTCACTGTAGATGTGCCCAAGGGGTTCTACATCGTGAAGTGCGCCGGGCGATGGTCGCGCAAGGTGGTTGTAAAATAACCCGCCATGAAAAACTTGTGCCGGCGTGTTCTCGCTTTATTAAAGAGGTGTTCTACAACTCCCTCTTTTATTTTTTATGCCTTGGCGGTCATCGTGATGACGGCTCAAATGGTCATCACCTCCCACCGTCTCGCCGAGGGAGCTTTCTACCCCATGCCGCTATGGCGATTCCTTATCCTGAACCACTTGGGCGACGTGTTGTTCTTGACAGCGTTTTACTGGCTGCTGCCGCCGCGCCGCAAGGGGTGGCTGTGGCTCATGGTGGGTATCGTGACCGTGTGGTGCTTTGCCCAAATCACCTACAACGAGACCTATCACGACATGATGCCGTTCTCGTCGTGGCTCTATGTGAGCAACCTAGGCGGAGTGGTCTTCGACAGCATCTTGGGCACCATCACGCCTGAGGCGGTATGGGTGCTGGTGCTGCCGATTCTATTACTTGTATTATACCTTTGGAGACTACGCAAACCGCTGAAGGAATGTGCCGCTTTCACTCGCCGCCGCTGGGCTTACTCCCTTGCCGCGATAGGCCTTTGGGCGTTGTTGCAGTTCTCTGTCTTCGCTCTTGAAGCAAGGCGTAGCCGCATAAGCCCGCAAGACTTTTTCCCTCAAAAATATTACTCTCTCGTAAACTTCAACAACAAGGTCTATCCCGTCAAGAACGGCAATGTGGCGTATGTGATTTACACTATTGGCAAGGCTTTCACCGGCATTACCGCCGAGGAGAAAGAGCAGGCACAGCAATTTATCGACGATGATGTGCCGAAATATACCGACAACCCCTACTGTGTGGCTCCATCGCGCAACTTGGTGCTGATTATGGTCGAGTCGCTAAACGCTTGGGCTATCAACCTCAAGATTGACGGTCAAGAAGTGTGCCCGGTGCTTAACAGCCTTGTGGGCGACTCAGCGTCAATCTCCTGCACGCAGATGATGGCACAAGTGAAGAACGGACGCTCCAGCGATGGGATGTTTATCTACAATACCGGCATCCTGCCACTCACCACACAGTCGGTGGCGATGGACTATGGTGAGAACGAATATCCGTCGCTCGCCAAGGCACTCAAGGCGATCAACCCGCAATACCGCTCTATCGAAATCACCGTTGACCGCACTGGAATGTGGAATGTGGAGAACACCGCCCGCAGCTATGGCTTTGACGAGCTATGCCTGCAAGACTGCTACCGTGAGGATTATAAAAAGTCGGGAGAGTCGATTGATAAAGCTCTGCTGGAGTTTGCCAATGGCAAACTCGCCAGTCAGCGGCAACCGTTCTACGCCATGATTTTCACCGGCACCACCCATGTGCCCTACAACAAACTCGAGGACGTGAAGCCCACTTGGATCTCTCAATCAATGCAATACACCGTCAATGTGCGCAACTACCTTGAGAAAGTGGCGTTCTTTGACCGTCAGTTAGGAACTTTCATTCAACGGCTAAAGAACGATAACCTCTACGACAACACCGTGATAATAGTCGCCAGCGACCACAGCGATTTCGTCGATGACGACCCTCGAGGCAGAGCGGCACTTTCGAAACGGGGAATAGAGTGCGCGTTTGTCATCCTTAACTCCGGGTTGCCTGTCAGGCGCATCGAGGGACCTGTGGGGCAAATTGATATCTATCCCACCCTGCTCGACATTATGGGTGCCAATGCCTATTGGTGGAAAGGACTAGGCCACAGCCTGCTGCGCAATAGCGTGCGCTCGGCGGTGCCCGCTCCTGGAGAGACCGCCGGCGACACCTCGTCCCCACTATTCCGCCACCAGAATGATGCCTGGCAAGTCTCAAATACCCTTATAAAGACCAACTGGTGGAAAAAAATAGCACATAATAAGTTATAAGTTTTAAGTGTTAAGTGTTAAGTTATAAGTGTTAAGTGTTAAGTTATAAGTTTTAAGTTTTAAGTGTAAGTTTCAAGTGTCAAGTGCCAAGTGCCAAGTGTTATAAACTATTGATATTGCTCAGCATATTGCCACTCTTGTGTTTTGCGACCAATGCTGAGAGCGAGGACACGGTTTGCGTCAACAACATCTCTACCAGCGTGTTGGTGATGTCACCGGGAAATGCATTGTATTCGCAATTCGGCCATGTAGCACTGCGCATTGAGTCGCCCGAGCAGAGTTATGACTGCTGCTTCAGCTTCGAGGAGGTGCCGGGACTGGCAGGGGTACTGCAATTCTTCCTCGGCAAAACCGATGCCCATGAGAATGCTGTGCCAACAGCCAAGTTCTTAGATATTTACAAGCAAGAAGGCCGTCAAGTGAAGCAATACACCCTATCGCTCAACGAGACTCAAAAACAAGAATTATGGCAGCAGCTGCTAGACGACTGTGTGAACAACGAGCTACGCAAATTCAACCTCCTGCAGAACAACTGCTCGTCGGTGTCGCTACGCGCCATTGAGCATGTGCTTGGCGATGAGAAAATCGACTTCAACGGCTGGCCCGAGCAGTTCCACATGGTTAACGGCGACGGTGTGAGGTACCTGTCAAGGCACTCTCCGTGGCTGGAGTTCTGGAACATGACATTCCTCGGCACCGAGGCCGACACTCGCTGGCCGCACGAGCAACAGATGTCTCCCGAGCTCATGCCCGAGGTGCTGAAGATGGCCTCGCTGGTCAGGAGCGATGGCACCAAGCGGCCTGTCGTCATTGGCGAGAAAGAGCTGCTGCCGCTGGTCAACGAATTCAAACCCTCGCCATTGACTCCGATGAGGTTTTTCGGTTTCGTGTTGATTGTCACCATTCTAATAACTTTTGCACAGTTCAAGTGGGGGCTAAAAGTTCTGCCGCAAGCCATCGACGTCTTACTGATGTCTGTAGTGACATTAGGTGGCTTGCTGTTGCTCCACACCAGCTTTGTGTCAGGACTCTTCGGAGTACACTGGAACTGGTATCTTATCCCCTTCAACCCGCTGCCGTTCATCATCTGGCTATTATGGCGCAAACGCCAGTGGTTCAACAAGGTGTATGTGTTCTATACTGTAGTGCTGGTACTCTTCATCCTCACCACCCCGCTCAGCCACCAACTCGACCTCCCGCACCAGCTCCTCACCGCGACACTGACAGTGAGGTGCTTGTCTAAATGTTAGGGTGAATTATACGAAAGCGACACCGCAAATTCTTAAAAAATATTATAGAAACAGTTACATAATTATAAAATGTGTAATTTAGCAGTCTATATGACAATGTGCTGTAATTGCCTTGTTAACTCGTCAACTTGTTAACTTGTCAACTAAATTATGATCCTTGCCGAGTTGTTTCCATATTCTCGCCTGATATTTACCATTTTGTATGGTATCACGGCGGTGGCGATTATCGGGGTGGTGGTGAGTGAGAACCGCAACCCTGTGAAGACCTTGGCGTGGATTACCGTGCTCATTCTGCTGCCTGTGGTGGGTATTATTCTCTACATCTTCTTTGGCCGCAGCCTGAGGCACATACGCATGATATCTCGCAAGAAGCGGCTACGCCTCACTGGCCGAGACGACATTAAGCACCTGATGCGGTCGCAACAGGTGATTCACTACGACACCGTCAAGAGCGAGCGCCAGCAGATGATAAACCTGGTGGGCAGTATGCAAGGCTCTCCGCTGCTTGCCAACAACGAGGTGGAGATTTTCATCAACGGCAAGGATAAGTTTGACGCCTTCAAGCGCGACCTGCTGGCTGCCGAGAAGTATATCCACATCCAGTACTACATCATCGAGAACGACAAGATAGGCAACGAGATAGGCGACATCCTCAAGGCCAAGGTCAAAGAGGGCGTGAAGGTGCGCGTGCTCTATGACCACGTGGGGTCGTTCCACTTCGACATGTCCTATTTCAAGAAGCTGCGCAAGGAAGGAGTGGAGGTGTATCCCTTCATGCAAATCACCTTCCCTGAGTTTGCCAACCGCATCAACTGGCGCAACCACCGCAAGATAGTGGTCATCGACGGCAAGATAGGATACATAGGCGGCATGAACATCGCCGACCGTTATATCGACGGCGGAAAGATGAAGCACTGGCGCGACACGCACCTGCGTGTGAGAGGCGACATAGTGGCGGCGCTGCAGGTGTCGTTTGCCATCGACTGGAACTTCATGAAGCGCGAGCTCATCGAGGAGCCGGTAGAGATGGTGGAGCCTGGCAGCATTGCCAACCCCATAGGCATGCAGCTGGTCACTGGTGGTCCCACCAGCCAGTGGGTGAATATGGCGTTTGTGTTCCAGAAAGCCATCGACAGCGCCCGCAAGTGCGTGTATATCCAGACCCCCTATTTCTTGCCCAGCGACTCCTTGCTCAAAGCCCTTCAGGTGGCTGCTCTTAGCAAGGTTGACGTGCGCCTGATGATTCCTCGCAAGCCCGACAGCATATTGCTGCGCTACGCCTCCTATTCCTACATCAAGCAATGCCTCACCGCCGGCATCAAGATTTACTTCTACGAGCCAGGCATGCTGCACTCTAAGGTGGTGGTGATTGACGACGACTTCGTCACTACCGGCTCCACCAATTTCGACTTCCGCAGCTTTGAGCACAACTTCGAGTGCAACGTGCTGCTCTACAGCCAAGAGTTCAACCAGCGCATGCGTGATGTGATGATTGCCGACATGAAACAATGCACCCGCATCAACCTGCGCACCTGGCGCAAGCGCCCAGTGTGGCAAAAGGCCGTGGAAAGCGTGGTGCGCCTATTTGGACCCTTATTATAATGCAGAATGCGGAATGCGGAATGCAGAATGCAAAACACGATCTTTCCGATATCAAACAAACAGAACAAAACCTGACAAAAACAACAAGAATTTTGTTTATTTTGTTCCTCTTTGTTGATTTTGTTTGATGATAATTCACTATTTCATTTCTTTAACTCTATATTGTTAATTAACATGAAATCATTTAGAAAAATAGCAGTTGTTCTTGCCGTGCTTGTTGCGATGATGGCGAGTGCGAAAGACGCTCCCAAGCGCGAGTTCCGAGGGGCGTGGTTGCATATCATAGGGCAAGGGCAGTATGCCAAGATGACCCCTCAGCAGACTCAGGAATACCTTCGTGACCAGCTCAACAAGCTCGACCAGGCTGGCGTGAACGCCGTCATCTGGCAGGTGCGCCCGCAAGCCGACGCCGCCTACATCAGCGACCTCGAGCCCTGGTCGCGGTGGCTCACCGGCGAGGCAGGCAAGGCTCCCGACCCCGTATGGGACCCGTTGCAGTTCATGATTGACGAGTGCCACAGCCGCGGCATGGAGGTGCAGGCCTGGATAGTGACCATGCCCATAGGCGAGTGGAACAGCGTCGGCGCAAAGAGCCTGCGCAGCCGCCGGCCAGAGGTGGTGAAGCGCATACGCCAGGATGCCTACATGAACCCCGAGGCGGCCGCCACAGCGGCCTACATGGCCGACATCTGCCGCGAGGTGGTCAGCCGCTACGACATAGACGGCATACACCTGGACTATATACGATACCCCGAGCAGTGGCGCGGACGGAAAAACAGGGAATGCATAACGCGCATAGTGAGGGCCGTGGCCCAGGCCGTCAAGGGCTGCAAGCCATGGGTCAAGATGTCGTGCTCGCCCGTGGGAAAGCACAGTGACCTGGCCAGGTACAGCAGCCGCGGGTGGAATGCGCGCGACGCCATGGGACAGGACGCGCAGCTGTGGCTCAGAGAGGGGCTGATGGACGAGCTGTACCCCATGATGTATTTCCGCGGCAACCAGTTCCACCCGTTCGCCATAGACTGGGCCGAACACCTGTACGGCGGAAACGTGGCCACGGGCCTGGGCATCTATTTCCTCAATAGATCGGAAGAGCGTC
>CALDIG010000067.1 GCA_937904375.1 uncultured Prevotellaceae bacterium | reverse complement strand
GCTCTTCCGATCTCGAAAAAGGAGGGAAATTGTTCCTACAGCTCGATCTTCCACTGACGGCCCGTGGCCGCGTCCACATAGATCGTCACGCCGCGGCCCTCTTTGTCCTCGCAGAAAAAGGCGTAGCAGGCCCGGTCCTGCCTGCCCTCGCTTTTGCAGATCCGCTTCTTCGTCTCCCGCAGGGTCAGGCCCTCCGGAATGGACGCGGCCGCCTCCTCTTCGCTCAGCGTCCAGCTGACCTCCGCCCGGTCGGGGCAGTAGTCCGCGGCGTCAAAGCCGCAGACGGCGCCGTCGTCCAGCGCCACCGAGACGCGCAGGACATTGTCCGGGCAGTCCGCGCCGTCCTGGCTGCCGCAGAAGCGCAGCAGCAGCACCGCGCCGTTCTGCTCTTCCCCTGCGTATACCAGGCCTTCGTATCCATGGCTGCGCAGGAAGTCCTCGGCAATGGTCCGTGCCTCAGCGTTCGGGACCCCCGCCTCACTCACCAGGCGGGAGGAGCTCATGCTCTCCACACCGCAGCGGCTCACGCAGAGGAAACAGTCCTCCCAGCGGTAGCAGCGCCGCCCCTCGCTGCCTTCGTAGCGGTACAGAAGCGTCAGCTCCTCCGGCTGCACGCCGAGGAAATCCGCCGCGGCCTGCAGCATTTCCTCCTCGGTCAGATACCCGGCGCGGCTCTGCTTGTCGCAGCCGTAACGCCCGTCGTAGGAAAAGCTCTCCCGCGGCGCAAGCCCTGCCTGATAGTCCAGCATCCGCACAGAGAGGGGAACGCCCTTTTCCGCCCCCACATTGCGCAGGCGTTTCTCCCGGGAATCCAGGCGCACGTCTCCTGCGTTGACCTCCGCCTGCAGCGCGCGGAGCGTGTCGGCAAAGTCGGAAGCGGCGGCGGAAAGCGCGCGCAGATGGCCCAGCTCTTCCTCGGAAAACCCCTCGGCCGCCGCCGTGGGGCAGAGGGAGATGGCGTAGTCGCCCGCCACGTTCAGAAAGGCGGCCAGCTGCTCCAGCTCCTGGGTGGCGAAAGGCAGAGCCAGCATGGCGCCCTCGGCGGCGCTGGCTTCGGCGTAGGCTTCGCCGCAGATGCGGGCGCACATGCCGCCGTCGGTGGCGTAGATGCTCTTTCCCAGTGCGTCCGAAAGAGAGTCTACCGCCCGGACGGTCTCTTCAAAGGCCCGGGCGGAGATATGCGTCTCCTCGCCCCGGTAATACAGCAGCCCCGCGTTCTGCGCCGCAGCCCAGCCGCCCAGCGCCGTCACGGCCGCCAGCGCATAGGAGCTGAGAATGATCTTCGTTTTTTTCTTCATGAGCAACACCTCTTCAGGCATAGTATCTCTCCGAAGCGGCGTTTTCCCGCTTGAAAAAAATGTCATGCCGGGAACGCAAAAACTCCCGGTGAAAACCGGGAGTTTTTGATACGCTTACGCTTTCTTGACGGGCTGTCGATCAGAAGTAGGTGCCGCCGTACAGCCGCGTCTCATAGTCCTTGATCAGCTTGATGTTGGCGTTTTCGATCCGGCTGAGGCTCCCGGTTTGGAAATCCGCGGGATCCACCGTACCGCTGTACCAGGCCTGGCTGTCAAAGTACTGCTGGATCTCGTCCTTGGTGAAGCGGCGGCCGTGCCGGGCGTAGATCTCGTTCCGGGCCAGGGAGCACTCCTCCCAGCTCAGGCCCCGCAGGTCCGCCTCGGTCAGATAGCGGCTGTCGCTGCCGGCGAGGGTGCAGGAGATGACGCGCGCGCTGTTGAAGAGTTCGTTGTTGATGCGCAGTTCCAGTTCGGTCTCACGGCTCTTTAGGCGGTCGAGTTTCTGGTGATAGCTGTCGCTGCCTCGCCGCTTGGCGCTGCGCAGCTCGCGTATCGCCTTGCGTATCGCCCACAGCTGAGGATAGTCGGGGTGAGCCTCAAAGCGCCGTTCGTAGGTGAATTCCAGCATCTTGTCGTTGACCTTAGTGGGATTGCCTATGCGCAGCACCTCTACCCCTCGGTCAACCAGTCGCTCGCTAATCCAATCCACCGCCATATTGCTCTGTGCGCACACCAGCACCTGGTTCTCGCGCCGCAGCGTCTCGTAGATGGCCTCAACCAGTGTGGTGGTCTTGCCGGTACCGGGAGGACCGTGCACAATCGCCACATCCTTGGCGAGCAGCACCTCGTTGACGGCGTGCTCCTGAGTGGGGTTGAGCCACGGGAAACGGATAGGGTTGAAGGTGAATTTCTCGGTCTTGCTGTGATTGTAGAACTGGTCACGCAGCTGGGCGAGGCGGTTGCCCTTAGCCTTTGTCACGCGGTCAATGGCTTGGAGCATAAGTTGGTAGGTATGCTCGTCAAACGACAACTGCACCCCCACCCTTTCATGCCCTTGCAGCTCGGCCACGGCATTGCCGTCGGGCACCACTATCACCATGCGGTCTTCTTGAGCGTAGCTCACTGTACCGGCAAACTTGAAATATGAGATATTGTCACCCGCATCCACACGGAAGAACATCACCTGGCGGCCATATTCGAAATTATGCTCAATGTCGGTGTCCTCATTGCGCGAGACCTCCACCACCAGCTGGTTGAGAGAGTTGTAGTAGCTGCGACCCACGGCGATGGGCCACCAGCAGTCGCCACGCTTCACCTTGCGCCCGAGTCCCACGGTCTCGGTCTGACGCTGGAACTCGTTGCGCTCCGCGTCACGCTCGGCAACGAGCAACGCCCACTGCTTCTGCAATTCCAATATGGGTGATAGCGCCTGCATGTTGAATTTATTTCAAAAAACATAGCAAAGGTAACTATTTCTTGATAATTCTTATTATTTTTGCAAAACAAAAAACATGACTCATTCAACAATATGAGAAAAGCAATAGTTATCGGGGCCTCGTCGGGGCTGGGCAATGAAGTGGCGCGGCTGCTGCTTGAGCAGGGGTGGACGCTAGGCGTGGCGGCACGCAGACTTGAGCCGCTGGAGCTGCTGCGTGAGACCGCTCCCGAAAGGGTGCTAACTCAAGTGCTTGACGTCACCAGCGAGGATGCCCCAGCAGCTCTGCAAGAGCTTATCGACAAGGTGGGAGGCATGGACCTGCTGTTCTACGCCGCGGGAATCGGCAAACAGAACCTGGAGCTGGAACCAAGCGTAGAACTCGGCACCGTGACCACCAACGGTCTCGGCTTCACCCGTATGATTGGGGCGGCCTACCGATATATGGCTGCTCACGGTGGCGGACACATAGCCGCCATCAGCAGCATTGCGGGCACTAAAGGTTTGGGTGCCGCACCGTCATACTCGGCGACCAAAGCCTTCCAAGCGACCTATCTACAAGCCTTAGAGCAGCAAACCAATATGCGCAAGCTAAACATCACGTTCACCGACCTGCGACCAGGCTTTGTCGCCACGCCGCTGCTTGGCGACAACCCTAAATATCCCATGCTCCTCGACACCAGGAAGGTGGCGCAAGAGATGGTTAGAGCAGTCAATCGCAACCGCCATGTATGGGTCATCGACTGGCGCTGGCGCATCACCACCGCCCTATGGCGCCGCATTCCGAGATGGATATGGAGAAGACTAAAAATTAAATAATCAATTTATATATAATCTAGATTATCTAGAAAAACTAGAATTTCTAGAACTTCTAGAAAACACTGATGATTACAGAGTTATGTCTAATAACAAGAGAAAATGGTATGTGGTGTGGATAGGCACCGAGCCGGGCATCTGCGACACTTGGGCCGAGTGCCAGCTGCGCACCAAGGGCTATTCGGGAGCACGTTACAAGAGTTTCGACAACCAAGAGGATGCTGTCGAGGCGTGGCGCAAAGGATATGAGCAAGAGGCGCGGCAAGTGCTGCGCGCCATCGCCAACGCCCCGCGCCGTAAAGACGAGGTAGATTACACCCAAATCCCCGAGATAATCCCAGGCAGCTGGGCGGTGGATGCTGCGTGCAGCAAGAACCCTGGCTTAATGGAATATCGTGGCGTGGATGTATATACTGGCGCACAGATTTTCCATCAGGGACCTTTTGAGCAAGGCACCAACAACATAGGCGAGTTCCTGGCCATCGTGCACGCCCTGGCCATGCTCTACAACCGTGGCGACAGCACCACAGCCATCTACAGCGACAGCCGCACGGCACAAATATGGGTGCGCAAACGCAAATGCGGCACCAAACTGGAGCGCACCGAGAAAAACGACCGCCTCCTCGACATAGTAGCACGAGCCGAGCAATGGCTGCAAACGCATACCACCCAAAACCACATCTACAAATGGCAAACCGACAAATGGGGCGAAATCCCCGCCGACTTCGGACGCAAATAAGTTAATAATAAACAAGCTAACAAGGCAATAGCATTAAGTGTTAAGTGTCAAGTGTTAATTGCCTCTCGAATGATAACCAATAACCGATAAAGTCGTTTCTCGTCGTTTCAGGTCGTTTGACTATACACTTGCCTAAAAGTCCCCACAAAATCTTGACTTAAATCAAGTTTTTCTAAAAAAAGTTCAGGATTACTATCACCTACCGCTTCGGCAAACTCAAAAACAGCGTCACTCAACCTTTGCTATATCCTATAATTTTAGTGACTGCAAAGATACTTTATTTCCGCCAATTGTTAAAGCGTTTCACACCCTAAAGTGTGAAAGTGGCTGTTATTGTTTTTTTGTTGCAACATTTCACCCTATAGTGTACGTCAAAGCATTGAGAACGGGAATAATTTTGTCACCAGAACCACTATCAGGGCGCAAAACCTTGACTTAAATCAAGATTTTTGGAAAAAGTGGTTTTTGAGTGAAACATTTTACCCCACTTGTTACGTCAATATCGTGAAACCGCTCACTACGGTTGAATAGTTAAAAACTCAGTGTTATAAACTGATAACTCAAAACTGATAACTTATAACTCAAAAGATATGAGACAGATAACATTCATTCTTACAGCGATTTTCGCTACTCTTGCCATGACGGCGGCAACTTTCACCGGCACGGTGATTGACGAGAACAATCAGCCTTTTCCGTTTGCCAACGTTGTGCTCCTCACGCCTGGCGACAGCGCGTTTGTGGCAGGTACAACTTCCGAACTCGACGGCACTTTTGCCATAGACTGCAATTGCAAACAAGCGATTCTGAAACTCAGCTACATCGGCTACGAGACGAAATGCGTGAACGCCACGCAGCCATCTCTCGGCGCCATCCAACTGCTGCCCGAAGCCACAGTGCTGGGCGAGGTGGTGGTGCAGGGCGTGCGCCCCACCTACAAGCTCACCACCGAGGGCATCAAGACCGATGTTGACGGCACATTGCTTAGTAAGGTGGGCACCGCCAATAAGGTGCTTGAGAACCTGCCCGGCGTGCAGAAGAAAGCCGATGGCATCGAGGTCTTCGGCAAGGGCACACCGCTCATCTATGTGAATGGTCGCTTGTTGCGTGACAATACCGAACTTGACCAAATCCAAAGCGAGAATATCCAAAGCGTGGAGCTCATCACTAACCCTGGGGCGAAGTACAAAGCCGACGTGGAGAGCGTCATCCTCATCAAGACCAAGCGTCCGCAGGGCGAGGGATTCTCGTTCAACACCACAGCCAGTTATTACCGCAGTCGCAACAACGACCTTGACCTTGGTTTCGACTGGAACTGGCGCCATCGCAGCCTCGACGTTTTTGGCAGCATTTGGTATAATGATAACCATTATTGGCAGAGCAGCGATATCACGCTCGATGTGAATACCGACAAGGCATGGCAAATGCTAGAGCAGAGCAACGAGAATAATGTACTAAGGTCGCTTTATGCCTCAATAGGAGCCAACTATATCTTCAACGACAACCACGCCATCGGGTTCCGTTACGATACCAAAGGCTGGTTCCGCCACGAAGGACACGGCACATTCACAGCTGATGTCACCGCCGACGGCAATTTCTATGACCACCTTGACAATACCATTAACGTGGAAACGAAATCTAACATGCCTCACACGCTCAATGCCTACTATAACGGCAAAGTGGGCAAGACGAGCATTGATTTCAATACCGACTACATGTTCTGGAAAGACCGTCGCAGTCAATGGAACGATGAGGTGAGCCAGGAGCAGGAGAGCCGCACGGTGACAAGCCAAAGTGTGGTGCGCGCCCAACTGTGGGCGTCAAAGCTGGTGCTATCATGGAACTTGTGGGGTGGCAACCTGCAAGCGGGCGCGGAGTATGACCTCACCAACCGCAACGATGACTATATCAACCCCGAACAAGTAGTACCCACTACTTTCGCCGAGCAGCGCGAACGCAACTATACGTTCTTCACTGAATATTCCCACCCGTTGCCTTTCGGTCAACTGCGCCTCGGTCTGCGCAACGAGAACGTGACAAGCAACTACTATAATCAGAGCGTGAAGATTGATGACCAAAGTCGCACTTACCACCATTTCTTCCCCAGCGTGGGATTGATGGCACGTGTGGGTCAAGTGCAATTGATGGCAAACTATGCCATGAAGATTCAACGACCATATTACTATATGCTGAGCAGTTCGGTATCCTATGCCAACCGCTTCACATGGGAGGGCGGCAACCCCTTACTCCAACCGTCGGTCATCAATCAGGCATCACTCATGGCAATGTGGCGATGGATAAATGTGATGCTGGACTACAAACGCACCGGTGACGTGATTATCAACGTGAGCAAGAACATCGAGGGAAGCCCCGAGACAACTCTTCTCACGCGCGACAATGTGGATCACGCCGATGCTGTCCGCGCCCTGGTCACATTCAATCCCAAGTTCGGTATCTACCAGCCATCGCTCACGCTGGGCTTGATTAAGGATTGGATTAAGATTCCGTCTCCGGTAGGGTTCATCAGCCCAAGTAATCCTATCTATTTGGTTCAGTTCAATAACAGTTTCAAGATTACACCTACCCTTACCGCACAAGCCAATCTGTCGTTTACCTCAAAAGGCGACAAGGAGAATATGTCACTCACTCGTGCCAGTTGGTACACTTATATAAGCCTCACCAAGACATTCTTTAATGACCGCCTGAGTCTTCAAGTTGCGGGACACAACTTGCTCAACGACCACCAGAGAATCCTTATCAACTATGGCACTCGTTCTATGCTTATCGACCAGCACAACGACTCACGCAAGCTCGAAGTCACCGTGCGCTACAAGTTCAACGCCACAGGCAGCAAGTGGCGCGGCAGCGGCGCCGGAGAAGAAGAACGTTCACGTTTAGGCAAATAACCTAGCTTCATCATTATACTTTAGTAAACGCGTCCCACTACGTGGGGCGTGTTTCATTTACCCCGACATTTACGAGAAAATAAACTACCTTTGCAGAGCAGTTTACGCATTTTTTGAAAAAAAGTTGCGTTTTAGGGTTTAGTAAATCGGTTTCTGAGTGTATATATAGTGATATGACACAACAAGAGCGACAAATTGAACGGCTGTTCAAGCAGCATTATCGTGCGATGTATCGGCTGGCCAGCATACTGCTGCACGATGATGACGAGAGCAAAGATATCGTGCACGATGTCTTTGCACAGCTACTTTCGGAACAAGTGGAGCTGCGTGACGACACCGCTCAATCCTACCTGTTATTAAGCGTGCGCAACAAGTGCCTGAATGTGATTCGCAACCGCAAAATCCACGAGCAAGTGCATCGTTACTTGATGCTTGCCGATGAGCTAGAACAGACCTCACCCGAAAAGCTTGAGCGTGAGATTGAAGCGCTCAGAGCGGGCATTAACAACCTGTTTCCGCCCATCTGCCAAGAGGTGATAAGCCTGCACTTCACCGACGGCTTGCCCTTCCGTGAAATCGCCAAGCGACTGGGCGTGAGCGAGACCACCATCTACAAGCACCTGCGCAACGCACTAGACCAATTACGTCAAACTCTTAAAATGGCAGAGCAATGAATAAGACCGATTTACTGTTACAAATGCTGGAAAATCCCGAGCATTACAGCGAGGCACAGTGGCAAGACATCCTTGCCGATGACGAGTGCCGCGAGCTCTATAAGCTGATGGCGAAGACTAAAAGCGCCACCCAGCCTACCATAGTGACCGATGAGGAAATTGACGCCGAGTGGCAACGCTTAGTCTCATCCGAGCCGCACCAGTCGTCAGTGATTCCGCTGTGGCGCAAAATCGCCGCTGCCGCCGCCATCACGATAGCGCTATTCGGATTCACTTACGCGGCTGTTCGCACTGGATTCTTTGGAGTGGAGAAGCTGTTGACTCCAAAGAATGTGAACCAAAAGATTGAGAAACAGCCTACTAAAGAAAAGCAAACAACTACCGAAGAAACTTTGCCGGATGCTGAAGAAAACTCTGAGGTAGTTCCAGTCAAATCTGAGCCTTGCCTCTACGACAACGTGCCGCTGGAGCAAATGCTTGCCGAACTCTCGGCTTATTATCATGTGGATATTGAGTACCGCTCCGATGATGTGCGCGCACTGCGTCTTTACTATCAATGGGAGCCTAACTACTCTCTTGATAAAGTTGTTGAGATGTTGTCGCACTTCGAGACGTTCAAAATTCACCAAGAGGGAAATAAACTGATTGTTGAATCTTCATCACAGGAGGTCGAGCAATGAGAAGACTATTGACTTTCGCAATATTGTTATGCGCTCTTGTGAATACAATCACCGCGCAGCGCATCACCCACAACTTCAACAATGTGTCGATGAGCGACGCGCTGAAGTACATCCAGCAGCAAACGAGCAAACACAAAATCATCTTCATCTACAACGAGCTTGAAGACTTCAAGGTGACGACTTCGGTCAAAGGCAAGTCGGTGCCTGATGCCATCAAGCAAGTGATTGGGTTCTATCCAATTCGCATGACGCAAAGCGGCAACAATGAGATCTATGTGGAGTGTACCCACAAGACCGACCGCCACCTAACCGGCAGGATCGTTGACGAGAACGGTGTGCCACTGGAGTTTGCCGACGTGAGACTGCTAAACCCTTCAGACTCCTCTTATATCACCGGCGGTGTGACCAATGCAAGCGGCGTGTTCGTCATCCCGCTCGACAAACCGAGAGTTATCGCCAAGTTCAGCTATATTGGCTACAAACCGATTTACAAACTCTGCTCGCGCGAAAACGTGGGCACCATCCAACTCCAAATCGAAGCCACCCAACTCGGAGAAGTGACCGTGAAGGGTGCAAAACGCCTTGTCCGTTCAACAGAGCATGGTCTGATAGCGAATGTGCAGGGCACTGTGTTGGAAAACTTCGGTTCGGTAAATGAGATGCTTTCCCATCTGCCCCTGATGATGAGCGACGGAACTGTCGCCGGTCACGGAACCCCTGAAATCTATATCAACAACAAGAAAGTGCGAGACATCACCGAACTTGAACGCTACCGAGCCGATGAAATCCTAACAGCAGAGATCATCACCAACCCAGGACCAGAGTATGGTCAGGACGTTAAATCGGTCATCCGGCTAAAGACTGTGCGAAAAGCCGGCGAGGGGCTGAGCGGCAACGTTGGCGTGAACTACCGCAAAAGCGAGGTTTATTGGTCAAGGCTGAACGGGGCACTCAACTATAGGCTTAACAACGGCATGGATTTCTTCGTCAGGGGGCAGCTGACCAATGGCAAGTCTTCATTCACCAACAAGAGCATTGAAAGCCTTGCTGCGTCCAGCGTATGGAACTATGACAACGATTATGTTTCGCGCAGCAAGGCGACCTATTATGTGGCAGATATAGGTTGGGATTGGGAAATAAACAACAATCATTCGGTTGGTTTCACTTATACTAGACAACACAACTTTAACGATGCCAACCAAAAACAACTGCAGGACACAAAAGCGTGGCGCGACAATGAGTTGTGGGACGAAGGACAATCCTCTAGCGAGATGACTTTCAAACCCAAAACAAAGCATAGTGTCAATGCCTATTACATCGGCAAGCTGGGAAATTGGTCACTGGACTTCAGTGCCGACTATTACGGAGCGCAAACCGATTTTGACATGTTGGCGACATTCAACGGTGAGCAAACCGGCATCAGCAACACCAAGACCAAAGAAAGACTTTTGGCAGAAAAACTTATTGTCACGGCACCAGTACATAGAGGAGAGCTGACTTTTGGCGAGGAGATAACAGGTGTAAATCGATATAATGATTTTGTTCAAGACGGTTTTGCGACCGACAACCACATTCGTCAGCAGTCAAGTTCTTGGTCGCTGTTCGCTAATTATTCACTCTCTATTCAAAAATTCTCATTCAATGCAGGGCTTCGTTGGCAGAATGAATACAACAATTATTATATCGACGGAAACCTCAATGACGAGATGAGCCCCAACTACCATGTCCTCATTCCAAAAGTATCTATAGACTATCAAAATGGCGACTGGCAACACACGCTTGCTTATCAAACAACGAGGTATAATCCGCCCTATGGCACTCTGTCATCCACAATTAGATATGATGGCAAATATGACTATTTTACAGGAAACCCATTCTTGCAACCACAGGTCCACAACGGCATATCATGGGAATCGAAATGGAAATGGATTTACTTCTCACTATCTTATGAACGCATCAAGGACTTTTACACCAATTACTACACTGCCTACGACGAAGTGAACCATCCGGGAGTGACATTAAACACTTTCAGAACAATCCCATCGACAAATTTATATATGCTCACTCTCAACCTCTCACCACGCATTGGCATCTGGCAGATAAATTATTCGACTTATCTTTACTTCCAAGATTGTGATTTGGAGCCATTGGGAATAACCCATAAGTTCAATGGGTTGATAACAGATTTCACTCTCGATAACACGTTTAGTTTCCCTCATTCTTGGACATTGAATGTGAAAGCAAGTCTATCACCATATTATGAATCAATGTATAAGCAGGAAAAGACATCAGGCAGAGTGGATTTAAGATTGACCAAACGTTTCTTAAAGGACAAAAGCCTAACTGTCGCTGTGGCGGCAAATGACATATTCCGTACCGACAGGACAAGAGCGACAACCTATAATGGTCTGAATTATTGCCAAGATATTGACGTTTATCGCGATGCCAGAGACATCACCATCAATATCTCTTGGAAATTCAACGCCACCCGCAGCCGCTACAAGGGCAGCCACGCCGGACAGAGTGAGCGCAACCGCCTGTAACGACAATCAGTCTAAACACAGTAAACAACCAAATCTCAACTCAGCCGAGACGCACAAGCGCCCTCGGCTGAGTTTTGCAATCTAAAGAATACCCCCCATAATTTATAAAACAATTACAAACAATTTCTCTCGCAACACGTCAAGTATGTTGCGTTGCCAACGCAACAAGAAGTTATAAAACCATTAGAAACGATTTTCAATGGCAATTAGTGTAAAATAGTGGTTATCTGTCAAAAAATCACTACCAATTATGGTTAAAAACTCCCGATAACCTGCGAAAAGTGGATAAAAAATCACAACTTTCGCACACTATCGGTATGTTTTTTGAAAAAAAAGTGCTATTTTTGCAAAAAAAGAGATATGCGTAATTTAATAATAGGTAGAGAAAATGAAATGAAGCTGCTGGAACAGTTTGCCAATTCCAGCAGGGCAGAGTTTATAGCAATTTATGGTCGCCGACGTGTAGGCAAAACGTTCTTGGTGAGACATTTTTTTGAGAATCACTTTGCCTTTGATATGACAGGAATTATCGAAGGCACAAAATCAGAACAGATGGCGGCATTTAACGATGCTCTAAAACAATATGGCTATAAAGGTTCTAAAGTAAGCACTTGGCTTGATGCATTCTTCGCTTTAAGGGATTTACTTCAGGCAAAGCAAGACGACAAACCGCAAATAATATTTATAGATGAAATGCCTTGCCTCGACACTCCAAAGTCAGGATTTGTAAAAGCTTTAGGGCACTTTTGGAACAGTTGGGGAGCTTGGCAACCAAGCCTTAAACTGATAGTGTGTGGCTCGGCAACCTCTTGGATGGTGCGTAATGTTATTGACAATCATGGCGGACTGCACGATAGGGTAACCCACGAAATAGCTTTGAGACCGTTCACTCTACACGAGGCTGAAACCTTTTTCAAAGTTTCCGGATTTCCCTGGTCACGACTTGGCATTTTACATGCTTATATGGCGGTTGGCGGTGTTCCTTATTATTTGGGCTTGTTTCTGCCGGGAGAGAGTCCGGCACAAGGTATAGACAGGTTGTTCTTTGCCGAAAACGGAGAATTAAGAAGGGAATTTAAACGACTTTTCTCTTCGTTGTTTCGCATCCCAGAACCTTATCTCAACATCATTAGGGCTTTGGTCAAAAAACCTGAAGGAATGACCCGAGAGCAGCTAAGCAAGCAACTTAATATTAGCAACAACGGGAAACTTGGCAGCATGCTCACCGATTTGGTCTATTGTGATTTCTTGAAAGCTTTTAGAGTAAAATCAAGAAAACTGAAAAGAAACTCTGCCATCTATAAACTCGTTGACTTTTACACATTGTTTTATTTGTCTTTTGCTGATAATGTTTATAACAATAGCAACTATTGGACACAAAAGCAAGAAACCCCAACCGTTAATTCATGGATGGGAATCACCTATGAAAGAGTGTGCATGGCCCATGTGGCCCAAGTGAAAAAGGCCCTGGGCATTTCGGGGATGGCCTCCGAAACATATTCTTGGCACGGCAGCGACAATGACGCTCAAGCACAAATCGATATGCTAATCGAGCGTTCCGACAAGATGATTAACCTGTGCGAAATAAAATATAGCGAGAGCGTTTACTCTCTGACGCAAGATGAATTTCTCAAAATTGGACGTCGAGTTGATATTTTTAGAAAAGCGACACACACCAATTATGGTATTGTACCAACGATGATAACCACTTTTGGACTTGCTCAAGGCATGTATGCCGAATCAATTTCAGCGACCGTAACTATGGATGACTTATTTGTAGAATAGCGTATTAATGAAATAAAACCAATAAAGATATTTTCCTACCAATTATATTAAAAACTCCCGATAACCTGCGAAAAGTGGATAAAAAATCACAACTTTCGCACACTATCGGCATGTTTTTTTGAAAAAAACAAGCGTGTTTTCGTGCCGTTCCTTAGCGATAATCAGTATTTACCACCAATAACACTTATGAGCCAAATTAGAAATTGTTTTTCTATGTTTCAATGCGGTAAATACATTTATTTTTCGTAACTTTGCGCTCAAAAAGATTAACAGGTTTATGATAAATACCGATAATACTTAACTCAATATATGAAAAAGGAAGAAATACTAGCACTTTTCCAGAGCTATGAAGATGCAGTTTGCATGATTGATGACACCGAATGTTGGACATGCCGTATCAGACCATTTTGCTGACTTCAGCAAAATGGTCGAGCCTATGACTCGATAAAGGTCAAAAAACAGCATTATGTTAGGCAAAATATTGCTTAATTATTATTTTTCCGTAAAAAAATTACGGTAATTAAAAATTTATGTATATATTTGTGCCATCAATAACAAAAATATACTGCTATGCTTATAAAATTTTCTGTAAAAAACTTCCGAGGCTTTACTGATAGGATTGAATGGGATCTATCTTGCCCAAGCAACTATTCTTTCAATACATATGCAATTAAGGATGATGTCATCAAGAATGGTATCATTTATGGTCCTAATGGATCTGGCAAGACAAACTTTAGTGAGGCTTTATTTGACATCGTATATCACATGACTCAAAAGTACAAGAAAGTTGAATACTTTCAGAACTATGTCTATGCTGGAGACACAAGGCTAAATGTAATTTTTGAGTACACTTTTAAGTTTGATAACCAGTTAATTGAGTATGTATATTCAAAGAATGCATCGGGTGCACTTGTCGATGAGTTGCTAAAAGTGAATGGAGCGACAATTTTTAAGCGTATAGGTGGTGTATTAGACCTTGACGAGAACCAGTTCCCGATTAACAAGGATGCGAAGAGGAATTTAGAGATGAATGCCAACAGTATCTCAATCGTGAACTATTTGCTTACATCCTATCCTCTCGCTGGAGACCATTACCTGATTAGGATGAGGGACTTTGTCAATTCCATGCTTTGGTTCAGATGTCTGAAAACCAATGAATACATCGGGTTTGACAATGTTGTTACCATCCTTGACGAATACATCATCAAGAATAAACTGATTCAAGATTTCTCTGACTTTTTATTTAATGTTAGTGGACAAAAGTTCATTTTTGATTTGGAAAAATCCACCGATAAACAACTCTTTTGGAAAGTTGGTGGTGGAAGTCTCTATTTTGATAGTACTATCTCGACAGGTACTCAGTCATTACATTTATTGTATTATTGGCTCAAGAACTTGAACTATGCATCATTTGTCTTTATCGATGAGTTTGATGCGTTCTATCACTACAAGTTGGCTTTTGAGGTTTGCAAACAATTATTCAATCTCAATTGTCAGGTGTTCACGTCATCGCATAATACATATTTAATGACCAATGATCTTCTGAGGCCTGACTGCAACTTCATCTTGCAGAACAATAAGATCAAACCCTTGCAGGCCTGTACCGACAAGGAGTTGAGATTTGGTCATAATATGGAGAAACTATTCCGTGGAGGAGCTTTTGAAGTATGATACTCTTTGTATTTGAAGGTAGAGACGATAAGACTTATTTTGAGTCTATCAAACGGCTTTTCTTCCCAGAGAAGTCCGATACATTCGTTTGTACCTATAATAGCAATATCTACTCCCTATACAGCAAGTTGAAGGGTCACGATGTGTTGAACGGATTGCTGGAAGTTGATACGGTATCTGTTCTTAAAGAGATATTGTTAGAGAAGGGAGATCATACACTTGAGAATATCCGAGAGGATGAAGTCTCTGAAATCTATCTGTTTTTTGACTACGACTTCCAGGAGAGTGGTGGAACGCTTGAAGAGAACAACAAGAAATTGCAGGCCATGTTGAACTTCTTCATGGATGAGACAGGTAATGGGCTGTTGTTCATCAATTATCCGATGGTCGAGTCATTGCGATATACCAAAGAGTTACCAGATAATAATTACTTGACATACACTGTAACCCGAAAGAGATGTCAAGAAGAGAATTTCAAGCATCAAGTCCACGAATTTTCATATTATGACGGCAACTTGGAGTACTTAATCTTAACAGTAAAACCGGCTGATGACGATGACAGGATAAGGGAGAAAATAAATACAATCAAAATGAACTGGTGCCATCTAGTCGGCATGAACGTCAGCAAAGCAAACTATATCTGCAATGGAAAGAATGAGATTCCAGATGAAGTGAATAGCCAAATTGACATCTTTGACAACCAGCTTGCCAAATATGTTGAAACCGAGGAATCCAAAGTAGCGATCCTTAATGCTTTCCCTATATTCTTGTTTGATTATTTTGGAAAGAAAATCGTTTCTTCATAAATGGTTAATGTGCTGGATGAAATTAAGATAGAATAATAATAAGTAATAATATGGTAACCAATAATCTTCTTTCATTAAAAATCACTGATGCTTACAACCAGCTTTCTAATGCATTTTATTTTAATCGAGACAGGAAAGCAATAGAGTTGTGTTGTGCTAATTGCGAGAATTTAGGGATTCCAAATTTTCATAAATTGGCAGATGCAGAAATGGCAAAACTGTATGCTTATTGTGGCATAAATACCTATCCTATCCCCTGCTCTATTGAGCTGCTACCTACAGATGTTTTGGGTATGTATGCTTTAGCTTGCATGAACGTTCTATTCAAAATGAACTTGCAAAGCATCATACAAGATTGTCAATTCGCATATCAGACGCTTTCCAGACCAGTCCAGTTTCATAGTACTGACGTATTGTACACGCAAAACGATAAGCAATTGACGGTTGGAAACTTATTGAAAGTCATTAAGTATGCACTCGCTCTTGTAGATATTGTTTACCCTGATAATAAGTTGACATCAATAGCCAACCCCACTATTTGGGCATTACAGGGTATTGACGATACGCTTAATAACAAATCAAAGACAGAATTGACAAATCATTCACTGCATATCGCTGCAGATTTTCTCGCATCAAGCGTGAAAGAGTCTATCAATGATAAAAATACCAAAAGTGGTGTGGCAATTTCGGCTTTGATGGTAAATTTAGCAATAGACTTTTTGGTTAAATAATAAGCAGTTATGGATATTCAGAAAAGAAACAACGATATAGAAATATTTGCTCCTCTAAAAAACAAATGGCTTTTAATGAAGCCAGAAGAGGAAGTTCGCCAAAAATATATTTGTCGTTTGGTTGATAGTT
>CALDIG010000066.1 GCA_937904375.1 uncultured Prevotellaceae bacterium | reverse complement strand
GTCGGAGGTCGGAGGTCGGGGGTCGGAGGTCGGGGGTCGGAGACCAGGGATCGGGGATCGATCCACCATCTTCGATTCACCATCCACGATCCACCATCCACGATCCACCATCTTCGATCCACCATCTTCGATCCACCATCCTCCTTTAGCTTCCCAGCATGATGTTATACACTATGGTAACATCGGCGGCTGTGATGTAGCCGTCGCCGTTCTGGTCGCCGTTCACCAGCGCGCTATCATCATTGTTGAGCAAGTAGTTGTAGATCGCTGTCACGTCGCTGGCAGTCACGCTTCCGTCGCCATTCACGTCGCCGGGAACGGCAGTTGAGGTCTTGCCTATCTCGACATTCTTAGCAAGCGAGCCATTTGCATCAACAACTCCACTATTGGCAACAAACGAACCGCCCACTGGCTTGATAATGCCTATATTATCATTCATGATAAGATCTTGCAAATCAATCATCGCACCAGTACCGCTCATGGTGCAACTTGCCTCCAAATGAGCATTGCCGCTAACTGAGACAACTCCGCCTACGCCTGAGGTGAGGGTACTACCCTGGAGTGCATAATTCACGCCAAATACATGAACTTTCACGTTTTCGGTGAAATTCAGTGTGGATGAACGCAGCTCGACGCCATTGCCACCAGTTCCAAGTGGCGAAGTTAAATACAACTCACCATCGCCGGTGAATGTGGTTGTGCATGAGTTTAGACGCAAACACAAACCATTGCTGCTATAATTATATATGTAGTTGGTGCCAATCAGGTTGATTTTCAGTCCGTGAATATCACTGATTATAATAACATTGTGTGTTGCATCCTCGATGTACACGTTGTTCATCGTGAGCACGTTGGTGGTGGGGTCGTAGCTCATGGTGCCGTCGCCCAGGATGTCGTCGCAGTTGGTGCTGGTCACCGAGTCACCAAGCACAACGAGGTCATACCTCTCCTCGCCCTGAGGAATGGAGTACAGGTCTAGCCCCACGGTATTTAAGTCATTGGTCGCAGTCCTGGCAATTCTCACGTAGGCCTCAGCATTGTTAAAGGCGTGAGGGTAATACATGATCCTGTTAAATTGATTGTTAGCACCATCGAGGATGTAGTCGCTGTTACTGCTGCTGTTACTCAGGTTTCCACCCTCAGCCATGGGCATGATGAGGTTGGTAACATCACTCCACGACTGCGCGCCCTGGATGTCGCTTGTGCTTTTTGCGACCTTCAGCGGCACATAGTCGCTGGCCAAGTTGTCGACCAGCACGCCGCGGCCGTTGCTTTCCTTGCCGCAGTTCCTGAACACGTTGCCGTTCACCTTCTGGGTGGTGAACACCTTGCGGGCGGCATTATAGCCAGTGACGGCATAGAAGTCGCAAGCCGCCTGCATGCTCAGGTGCTCGGGGCAGCTGATGAGCTGCGGGCCGCCGGTGTTGCGCAGGTAGGGATGCGTGTAGTACTCGGTTTTCCCGGCGCTGCTGGTCCAGTTGGGCATCGCGTCCAGGCGCGCGGCAAGCATATTGAGCGGAACGTAGATCATGGTGCGAGGGGTGGATGTGCCCACATAGAGGGCATCGTCTTCCCAAGTCTCATCGTGAGTGTAGATGGCCGAGATGTTGTCGCAGACGAAGAACGCACGGCGACCTATCTTTCGCAACGTCTCAGGCAGAATGATTGTGCCTGAGAGCGCCGCGCAATTTTGGAAGGCACACTCGCCAAGCTGGGTAACACCGTGGCTGGCGAGGAAGCCGATGTTGTTGAGTCTTGTGCAATTCATGAAGGCATAGCGAGGAATCACCTTGCTGGGGAAATCAGTGGCTATTTGCACTGCCTGCACATTAGAGCCGGCGAAGCAGCTGTCGCCCAGTGCCGTGCAGTTGTAGATGCGGGTCCAGCCGTCGTAGCAAATTTGGTTGATGTTCACCTGGCTCAGGCCGGTGGCGTAGGCAGGGCTATACACCAGTTTCGATGTCTGGCCGTCGCTGTTCACGGTGAAGTACTTGCTGTTGCAGTAGATGTCGTAGGCACCGGCCTGCACGCTGGCGGCCTTCGACATCACGCGACTGTTGTTCTCGAACTGCTGCACGTAGCCCACGGGCACATACAGGTTGAAGCCCGAGGGCACATAACCGGTCTCGGTTTCTCCTAATTGCCCCCAGTTGCGGAAGAGTCCGTCGGGGTCGGTGCGGTTGTAGTACAGGTGCTGCAAGTGAGTCATGCCGCTGAGTGCGCGGTGCAGCTTTGTGGTGCTCGAAGGTATCGTCAGCGAGGTGATATTGGTTCCGCTGAAGGCTTGATAGCCTATCTCTTGAAGGCCGTAAGGCAGTTCAATCTGCGAGATGGGTGTATTGTAGAAGCAGCGAATGGGGATGCGCGTAATCTTCGACGACAGGCGCACGCTCGTGAGCGCTGTGCAACCCTCGAACTGGCTGCCCGAACGACGATAGACTTCGGTATCGGACTCGTTTCCTGCGTAACCCGCAATAACGCCGCAGAGCTCTGTAACCGTCTCGGGGATGGTAACGCTTGTGATAGCCGTGTTATTCCTGAAGGCCTGGCGGTTGACGCTGGTCACGGTGTAGGTAGTGCCTTCATAGGTGATGGTCATCGGGATGCTGATGGCTCCGCTCAACTGACTGGTGGGGAAGATGTATCCGCACTCGCCACGCACCACCGAGGCGGTGCCATGCTCCTTGTCGAGGGTGTAGGGCAGTCCACCCACCACCACGTCGTAGGCACCCACTTTCACGTTGCTGAACTCGCGGAAGATGTCGCGGTTGTAATCACCGGCATAGGTCTCGTGGGTCCAGTTCTGGTCCCAGTAGCTGTCGCCGGCTGCCACCCACAGCGTGCAGCTGCTGCGAGGCACATCATACCACAATGCATTAGAGTAGCCAATCGGATTAATGCTATTGATAGCTAAGTTCTTCAGTCCTGAGCATCCATAGAACATACTACTCCCAAAGTCGGGCTCATACGAACTGGGAATGCGAATGTTTTCTATCGCAGTTGAATATTGAAACGCAGTTTGTCCTATGGTCGTAACACCAAAGGGGATATCTATAGTCAGTCCATTGCCCTTCGTCATGCCACTAAATGCATAATAACCAATTTTCAATAAAGTGTGTGGCAGTGCCGGAACCGAGGTGATGCCGGGAGGGCATTTTACAAGAGTGGTCAAATCCTTATTGTAGAGTATGCCGTTTTGCGCGGCATACTTCGTGTTACCCGAAGCTACAGAGAAGCTTGCAAAATTAGAGCAATCATCTAACGAACAAGGATCAAAATTTGTTAAGGTTTCGGGAAATGACATTGAGGTTATCCCGGAGTTTTTAAACACCCGATATTGTATTTCCTTTACCCCCGACCCGAGGGTGAGATTAGTGAGATTTTGACAATCTGTGAAAGCATAATGGTCAAATGTCTCGGCATTGGTGTTCACGGTGGTGAGCGTTGGCACGTTGGCAAACGCTCTCCCGCCTATTCTGCTGCCGGCGGGAGCGTTGGTCCAGGTGAACGACTCCACAGTGCTCTTGTTCATGAACGCGCTGTCGGCCACGGCGGTGATGTTGTAGGTGCGGCCGTCGTCAAGGGTGCCGTTGCTGGGCACGTGTATGGCGCTGCTGCTGTTAGAGCAATCCACGAGCATCATCGCACCCGGGGTGCTGCCGGTAGCCATTTCGGTCACCACATAGTAGCCGTTGTAGCCCGACCGCTGGTAGTCGTAGGCCATGTTGCCCATCTGAATCCAGTAATCCACCTGGTTAGCCACAGTGCTGTTGCCGTGGAAGGCGTTGTAGGCACGATAGGTCGATACAATAAAGGTAATCTGCTTGCCACTGTGGCCCGTTAATGCCGACGCGCTGAACGTGGCGGGCACGCTCTGGCCGGCCATCGCCACCACGATGGGGTTGCCGCTCGAGCCGGCACCGCTCACAATCTGGCTGCCCATGTAGTTGATGGAGCTGGGCAGGCGCAGGTTGGTGAGCGCGGTGCAGTTGGCAAACGCCTGCTGACCCACTCGGGTGCAGCCATAGTTCACATACACGCGCTGCAACGTGGTGTTGCTGGCAAACGCCATCGAGCCGATGCGCGTTTGATACACGGTGCCGTTGTAGGTCACGAAACCGGGTATGGTGATGGTCGTCAGCGACGACGCACTGCTGGTCAAGCCGGTCACCTCGGCCTCGCCATAACTGATGCGGAAATTAAAGTTACCGCTCTCGAACGATTGCGCCCGGGTCACCGTAGTGCCCAGCAGCGCCATCGCCACAATTAGTAAGAATAAAAATTTCTTCATAGTCACTAAATATTAGTTAATAAATTTATTTTTATATTGTAATGTTAAAGTTAATTTAGAGGTTATAGAAGAGAGTCCACTTAAAAAAATAAAAACAACTGATTATTCTGAATTGTCTGATATTTATCTCTCTGATATTCATTTTATTGTATTTGTAGTCTTTGTTTGATTTTCGTCAAAAAGCGACTTTTTAAAGCTGACTCCGAAGAAAAATGCGATAAATGAGAAAGGATGTAGGGGCCAGGCGTGCCTTGTCTGTGCCTTTTTATTAGCCTCTCTAACCACTAACTTCTCACCTCAAAACATCAAGTGTCAGCCACTTCCGAAGCCTGAGTAATCTCATCTGAGTCTTGTGCCTGCGATGCATCGCTCGCTTGAGCGTGCTTATGGTCTTGCTCGTGAGTGTGCTTGTGCTCTTGCTCGGCTATTTTGCGCTCCACCATGCGCTCAAGCTTCTTCTCCACCTGCGAGTCCACATAGGCCTCAAGCTCGAGCAAGTGGTCGAGATAGTCCATCGCATAACGCATGGCAGCATCGTTATATTTTTTCTTTTCGGGCATCAAAAAAAGTGCTAATTTCACAACTGCAAAATTAGCACTCTTACCCATTTGGGTTGTTATCATTTCGTCAAATTAAATTATCATTTCGTTTAAAAAAACAGCATTTACAGGGGGTTACAATCAATTTGTTATGAGTTATAGTCGAAATATTACTTGGCGTTAGCCTCTCTAACCTCTAAACTTCAAGTTTCGGTTACTTCCGAAACTTGAATTTAAAAAGCTGTGTTCCCTTTATCGCTGTGCAGCATATTGCGACGGGGTGATGCCAAAGGTGTTCTTGAAGGCGCGCGTGAAATTGGGGGTGTCGTTATAGGCACACAGTCGCGCCACGTCGGCGACATTGAGCTCGGGATGGTTGTCGAGCAAGTGCCGTGCCCTGCGCATCCTTATCACCTGGATAAATGCCTGGGGAGTGTTGCCAGTGATGGCCGAGAGGCGTTGCCTGAACTGGTAAGGACTCAGGTTAAGGCGTGCCGCCACACTTGCCGCATCAATTTGTCCATCACCAATAAGCTCGTTTACCACATTTACTGTGCTCTCAAGGAAGTCCTTGTCGGCATCGGTTAAAGAGTCGGTCTCAACTTTCTTGGCATTAGTTGCCATTGCAGCATCATAATTGAGATGAAGCTGCCGGTACTGCTCTCGCAGCTCGTCGATGTTGGCACTCAGTTGCTCGTTGATGGCATTCTGCCGCTTGTTGCGCCTTCGCATTATCCACCACACGAGGGCTCCTATCGCCAGCAACAACAGCGCCACCGCCACACCTATAAGAAAAACATTGCGAGTGGTTTTGCGCTGAGCCTCGTTCTCTAGCATGAGCTCATCGTTGGCAAGCTCGGCATGGGCACGGCTCAGGCTCTGGGCAGCCTCACTGCTGTAGATGCTGTCCTTGAGGGCCTTGTAGCGCTCCATCTCGGCCATAGCAGCCTTGGGGTCGCTGTCCTTGAGAGCGTTGTAAAGCCCCAGTCGTGAGTGACTCTCGTTGTAATAGTCCTTGAGCTTGACAAAGATGTGGGCCGCCTCGCGGTAGTATTTCACCGCCTCGGCGGGGCGCTTAGTTTGCAGCATCACACCACCCATCTGGTTCAGGGCGATGCCCAGCGAGGGCAGATTACCGTCGGCACGCAGCTGCGGGATGGCAGCCTCAAGGTTGCTTTGTGCCTCGTCGTAGCGCTTGAGCCACAACAGTGCCGATGCCATGCCCACCTGTCGCATCGCGGCGCTGCTGAGGTCACCCTGACCCATGTTGATGTCGTAGGCTTGCTTGGCATAGTCGTAGGCCTTTTGCTCGTCGCCTAGAGAGTGGTAAATCTCGTTGGCAGTGCCATAAATCACCGCCATGCGAGTGGGGTTATTGGCTTTCTTGGCATTTTCAATAGCTTTCAAAATGTAGCCCTCGGCAACCTTGGGTTGTCGCGCTCCCATGTAGATCTTGGCAAGCGTGTTGAGGCTTGAGCTCATCATGTCGGGGTCGCCACTGCGACGGTCAAGCTCATAGCACGCCTGGGCATGGACGACAGCCTCTTTGTAGTTAGCAAGGCGAATGAAGATAGCCCCCAGCAGGTTCTCGCAGTCGCCCTCCACAATGCGGTTGTTACCCGTTTTGCAATGCGGCAGCGCCTTGAGGCCGTAGTCGCGCGCCAGCTCAAACTGCTGCTGGTCGTAGTACCACTCGGCAGCCCAGTACCACACCTGCTGACGCAGGGTGTCGGGGTGAGTGTTGGCAGTGAAACTGAGTAGTTCATCGGTAAACTTCTCATTGTCAAGTTCCTTAAAAAAGGCATTGGCATTATTAACGTTTTGGTCTCCATCAAAATTCTTGATGAGCTGGTCCACACTAGCGGCAAGAGACGATAAGGCCCACACCAGCATCAATGCCACAAGAATAAATCTAAACGCTTTGTGATTAGTCATTTTATTAAGAATACTGTGATAATTCCTTAGTTTTATTTGGCAAAATTAAGCATTATATTTCATTTTGCCAAATAATAGCCATGCACACTTTGGCACGAAATTTGCAATTATCACAAAAAAACCATAACTTTGTAGCGAGAAAAAATAATATTACAATGGAAACAATTGAATATACCGAAAATGTACAACTCACTGTACCAACTAATGACATCAGTTTTCTTCGCTCCATCGCTAAAAGGATGGGGTGGGTAGTAAAACGCCCCAGAAAAAGTGGTATAGAAAAAGGAATGGAAGACATCCGTAAGGGAAACGTCTTTCATGCTAAAAATTCAGAGGATCTAATAAAGCAAATATTAGGTTGATATGTACGAATTAATCTATACTGGGCAGTTTAAGAAATCATTGAAGAAATGTGCCAAACGTGGACTGAATATTCAAAACCTCATTGAAGTTCTAGACGACGATCAACTTAGACTCATTCTCATCGACACTGGCACTCATTCTGATTTATTCTAAAAAACACAAAACACCATAAAAAAACATGAAAGTAGCGATAGTTGGCGCCAGTGGCGCTGTGGGACAAGAATTTATGCGTGTGCTCGATGAGCAGAATTTTCCTGTTGACGAGCTGGTATTGTTTGGTTCGGCGCGTAGTGCCGGGCGCATCTTCACGTTCCGTGGCAAAGACCATGTGGTGAAGCTGTTGCAGCACAACGACGACTTCAAGGACATCGACATCGCTTTTGTGTCGATGGGTGGCGGTCCGGCACGTGAGTATGCCGAGACCATCACGAAATATGGCTGCATCATGATTGACAATAGTAGTGCGTTTCGCATGGACGACGACGTGCCACTGGTGGTGCCCGAGGTGAACGGCGACGATGCCCTCAACGCACCACGCCGCATAATCGCCAATCCTAACTGCTCTACCATTATCCTTGTGGTGGCACTGAAGCCGCTCGACAATATCTCGCACATCAAGAACGTGCAGGTGGCTACCTATCAGGCTGCCAGCGGCGCAGGACTGCAGGCGATGGACGAACTGGCATTGCAACAGAGCGAGATAGCCCATGGCAAACTCGAGACCACCGTGAAGCACTTCCAGCATCAGCTTGCCTATAACGTAATTCCTCACATCGACATCTTCGCCGACAACGACTATACCAAAGAGGAGATGAAGATGGTGCGCGAGACCTGCAAAATCATGCACAGCGACATCCGCGTGAGCGCCACCTGCGTGCGAGTGCCGGTGATGCGTACTCACAGCGAGGCGGTGTGGATTGAATGTGAGGAGCCTATCTCACCCGAAGAGGCGCGCGCCGCCCTGCAGCTCGCTCCAGGCATCGTGGTGATGGACGAGCCCGCCAGCAACACCTACCCTATGCCCATCACCTGCACGAGGAAAGACCCCGTGTATGTGGGCCGCATACGCATCGACACCAGCAGCGACAACGGCCTCACATTCTGGGTTGTAGGCGACCAAATCAAGAAAGGTGCCGCCCTAAATGCTGTACAGATTGGTCAGTATCTAATCTCCCACCGCGGTTTCTCTAAGAAATAAGCATATTCCGATATTTGGCGTGATGGCGATTGTATTATGCACATGAATTAGCTTTATGAATTGTGCATTATTGAAAGGCTTTCATCTCGAATCCCACTGTCACATTTCGGAAGTTCTGGCTCAGAAAAGATAGCGACTTCAACGTCTCGCTGCTGCTCATACCGCTTATGAAACTCAGCACCACAAGCAAGCGGTCCATATCGAAGGCGATATAGAGCTTCTTGCTGTCGCGGTGGGTATGCGACTTGAGTGGGATGCCATGCCAACGCAGTGTGAGCTGCTCATGCTCAGGGTCGTAGGTATAACTGCCGCCAAACGACAACCCCAGCACTTTCATCGTCCACTCTCCATCCTCGGTGAGTGTCATAGAGTTCCAGCGTTTCTTGATTTTCATCTTCTTATAGACCTTGTCAAGGCTCTTCTTGATTTTGCTCTTGGCGATGGGTTTGCCCAGCTTGCCCATCACCGAAGCTCCATCGGCATGCACATAGGGCTTGTCATACTGCCACACGCCCGCCACCATCTGGCACGCCGCTAAGCGGTTAACCTCCTCCACATTTTCACTAACCACAAAGACTTCTTCGGGGTCAAAAAAGGCTGTGGAATCCACCTCCTGAGCAAAACAGGAGAAGCCAAAAGTCAAAACGAATAATAAAAAGAATTGTCTCATAATGCGCAAAGTTATTACTTTTTTCACAATAACCGACATTTTCTTCGCAAAAAGTTATACCTTTGCACAAAACTGACAACCGCATGAAAAAGGTAAAGATAACAGTGATGCGCATAGCGTGCTATAAAGACTTGATGGAGAAATATGAGAACCCCATTGAGCACGCTTGCGACATGACGCTGGGCAGAACGTTCATCGTCGAGAACTGCCGCCAACCCGAAGGGATGTGCGACAGTGCGTGGGAGACACTGCTCCCCTGGGTTAAGGAACTCGCCAATGGCGGCGGCAACTTCTTCGACGGATGGATGAAAAATCCCCACAGCGCCATGCTCTCCTGCAACGACGGCTTCAGACCGGTCTCTTTCTTGGTCGAGACAATAGAATAATACATCTTTTGAGCAATTTTGAGACTCGGAATAACAAAGCCCGCAAGTAACATTTTTCAACTCATCCACAAACCAAGATAGGAAAGTTCTATAAATTGCTTGAATCTGATTAGGATTGATTGGTGAGCATTTTTTTTGAAAAAGATGCCAGCAATCAACAAAAGAGAACCAAACATAAAAAAGTATTTTTGATACTTATAGAACCACACTATAACAAAAAATTTATTCTATAATTTTAAAGATTTTTAGTAAGATGATTAAATTCTGCGTGCGATTAGTGCAACGTTGGTTGCCCGAACCGTTTATATTCGCCATACTACTCACTTTCGTGGCAGCGTCGGTTGCGATGCCATTGTGTCGGCAGACTCCTATCGAAGTGGTTGAACACTGGGGCGACGGCGTATGGAATTTATTGGAGTTTGCCATGCAGATGGCACTGATTCTTGTGTGCGGGTCAACTTTGGCGGCTGCACCAGTTATCAAGCGAGCCATCGCCGCAATGGCCCGTCTGCCCAAGAGTGCCCCATCGGCAATAGCCCTTGTCACTGTCGTCTCGTCATTAGCCTGCTGGATCAACTGGGGATTTGGCCTTATCGTTGGGGTCGTGTTTGCCAAGGCTATAGCGCGTCAGCGTTCTGATGTCGATTATCGGCTGCTCATCGCGTCGGCCTATAGTGGCTTCGTGGTGTGGCATGCCGGCATGTCGGGATCCATACCCCTCACAATGGCCACTCCTGGCGAGTCACTGGCAATGGCCACTAATGGCGCGCTTACCGACCCCGTGCCACTAGCACAAACCATCTTCGAGTGGCACAATCTGGTTACTGTGCTGTTTGTGATAATTGGCATCACCTTCGCCAACACCTTGATGCACCCCAAGCAAGGTGTCCTCACCATCAACCCCGCTCTCCTTAAAGACGATGATAATGCCGCGGCTGATATTTCCTCCACGACCAAGACACCGGCACAGCGGCTCGAGCACAGCAAATTGCTCTCGTGGCTCGTGGCACTGATGCTCGTGACCTATCTTGTGATTAATCTCGCCATGCGCGACGGCAGTTTAGACCTTGGCGGGGTGATAATGATATTCCTCGCACTGGGTCTCATTCTGCATCCCACACCCGTTGACTATGTGCGAGCCTTCGGGAAAGCGACAACAGGTGCAGCCGGAATCATATTGCAGTTCCCTTTCTATGCCGGCATAATGGGTATCGTTACAGGTGTCGGCGCCAGCGGCGTCAGTTTGGGTGGAGTCATGGCCGATGCCTGCATACAAGTCAGCAACTCTGTCACCTATCCGTTGCTCACCTTCCTTTGTGCCGCGGTGCTCAACTTGTTTGTGCCAAGTGGCGGCGGCCATTGGGCAGTGCAAGCTCCCGTCATGTTTACCGCTGGTGCCAATCTGGGCGTTGACCCGGGCTTGACGGGCATGGCGATTTCATGGGGCGACGCATGGACCAATCTCATACAACCATTCTGGGCACTGCCAGCATTGGCTATCGCCCGCCTCGACGCGAAGGATATTATGGGATACTGCCTCATCGACCTACTCGTCACAGGTGTCATCATCTGTGCAGGCATATTGATTTGGGCAATGTAGAGGAACGTGTTGAACCAGAGATGTCAGCTATTAATTGAACCAAAATTGCTCAAGGACTTGGATGAGTTGCTGGACACTGTGGACGCCTGACTCGCGCCACACGATTTTGCCATGCTTGAAGACTGCCAACGTGGGCACAGCTTGCACACCATATTGCATCGCCAACTGCTGCGCCTTATCGACATCGACCTTTATAATTGTGGCACGGTCGCCAATCTTCTGCTTCAGTTCCTCAAGAATAGGATGCATCATCTTGCATGGTCCACACCAAGTGGCGAAGAAATCAACCAAAACCGGTTTCTCGCCCGATATAAGCTTCTCAAAATTATTCATGACAAAGGAATAAAAAAGTTAAGAGCCTCATCGCTTAACACTTAAAACTTAACATTTATGACTTAATAAAGTGGCTCTGCGGCAGGTCGCGCATGTTGTAGCGGCTTGCCATCGACTCACCGTAGGCTCCTGCCGTGAGGATGGCGACAATGTCGCCGCGACGGGTTATTGGCAACTTCTCGTCGTTGCTGAACACGTCGCTCGACTCGCAGATGGGCCCCACCACATCGTAGGTATCTATCTCCTTAGCTTTCGTGGTGAGATTCACAATCTTGTGATGGGCATGATAGAGAGCGGGACGTATCAGGTCGGTCATGCCGGCATCGAGTATCACAAACTTTTTGATAGAATTCTCCTTGACGAACATCACCCTCGAAATCAACACGCCGCATTGAGCCACAATCGAGCGCCCGAGTTCGAAATGAACCGTCTGACCTTGACGCAGCTTGAGTCTCTGCTTGAAAACGTTAAAGAAGTCATGGAACGGAGCGATGGGGTTCTCCTCGGGATTCTTGTAGTCAACACCCAAACCACCACCAACGTCTATCATCTCGAAATTGACGCCCATTTTCTCGTAATGCTCTACAATTTCATTAATCCTCTCGCAAAGCAGCATGAACGGTTCAATAGAGGTAATCTGTGAACCGATGTGGAAATGCAAGCCTCGCAAGTGGACATTAGACAGATTCCTCGCCATGTCAACCACGTCGTCAAGATTATGGATGTCGATTCCAAACTTGTCGGTAGCAGTCCCGGTAGTGATATACTGGTGAGTATGCGCGTCAATGTCGGGGTTAACCCTGATGGCTATACCGGCAATCTTTCCTTTGCGAGCAGCAATCTCGTTAATTACTGCTATCTCGGGTACACTTTCCACGTTAAAGCAATATATATCATTGTCGATGCCCGTCTCAATCTCCCAATCGGTCTTACCCACCCCTGCGTAGGCCATCCTGATAGGGCTAAATCCTGCCTCAAGAGCCGTCATTATCTCGTTGCCACTCACAAGGTCAGCCCCAATGTCCGTCTTCACGATTTCATTAAGTATCACTGGGTTAGCATTCGCTTTAAGAGCATAGTGAACGACAAACGGATAGCCTGCAATCTCATCTTTGATGACTTGGAGCGTGGAGCGCAGCAGCGATAAGTCATAGCAGTAAAACGGAGTGCGCAGTTCTTTAAATCTGTCAATGGGGAGTTTCATTTCGAAAAATTATTTCTGATGTCTGACTTCTGTTATCTGTTATCTGACTTCTGTTTTGTGTTTCTTGTGATATTTTTGCAAAGTTAAACATAATTCTTCGAAAAACAATTTTTCTCACGATTTTTTGCTAATTTTTTGAATATTTTTCCTACTTTCGTGAGCTAAAACGCAAAACAGACATCAGATTTCAGAGAATATAGCTGACAAGCTGACAAGGAACATGCTGACAAGACAATAGTGGAGAGGTCAGAGGTCCCCGATAAACGAATAACGATATACACTTGCCTCGTTCGCTCGTCAGCTCGTCTGCTTGTCAGCTAAAAAACGATAAACGAAATTCAGATTTAATGACAACACGAGAAGCAATTTTGCAATTTCGCAGCGAGCTGGGGGCATATTACGACAGCCGCGAGCTCGAGGGCATGACCCGAGTAATCTTTGAGGACGTGCTGCTGTGGCAGCCCATCGACATCGTGATGCGCGAGAACGAGCAGTTGCCGGAGTTCTTCGACTGCCGCCTCGCCAGCATCATCGCGCGGCTCAAGCGTCACGAGCCCTTGCAGTACATCTTGGGCAAGGCACGCTTTCATGGCCACAGTTTCGCCGTCACGCCCGCAGTGCTCATCCCCCGCCCCGAGACCGAGCAGCTGGTTGACATGATAGTTGACGAGAACCCCGGCAGCGACCTCGAGGTGCTCGACATAGGCACTGGCAGCGGATGCATCGCCATCTCACTGGCAAGGGCTATGAAGTTTGCCCAAGTCACCGCCACCGACGTCAGCCCCGCGGCACTCGAAGTGGCACAGCAAAACGCCACTGCCCTCAAGACCCACATGAAATGCGTTGAGCAGGACATCCTCACCTGCCGCGCGCCTAGCCAGGCGTGGGACATCATCGTGAGCAACCCGCCCTACATCACCGAGCAGGAAAAGGCAGCAATGGAGCGCAATGTGCTTTACTACGAGCCTGCAGTCGCGCTATTTGTCCCCGATTACGACCCAATGCTCTTCTACCGCCCTATCGCCACCTACGCTAGCCGGGCATTGAAGAACGGCGGCCGCCTCTACCTGGAAATCAACCGAGCTATGGGCAATCTCGTGTGTGACACCTTGAAAAAGGCTGGACTGAGCGACATCCAGGTTCACAACGACTTCAACGGCAACGTCCGCTTCGTTACCGCCATCAAGAGTTCTAGAGAATAAAGCTTACAAGCTGACAAGCTAACAAGTAAACAAGACAATGGTATAAAGCGTTAAGAGTTAAGTGGTGAAAGGACCAAGGTCCAAAGACAAAGTACCAAGTACAAACGATAAACGAACAACGACAAACACTTGTCTAGTCAGCTCGTCAGCTTGTTAGCTCGTCAGCTAAAAACAAATAACGATAAACGATTTTAACATGAAAAAATTATCATTCTTAGCAATTGCACTATTAGCAATTATGGTTGCTGGCTGCAAAACCGATGGCACATCAAGTGCTTCAAACGCCAGCGACTCAACATCAACTTCAGTATCAGTGTCAGCCGACACAACAGCCCTTTCACAGGCGGCACAAGACGAGCATGCAGATGCCGACGCAACCTACACCTACGATGCCAAGGCCAACACCATGATAATTGTCAAAAAGGTGGAGCTCCCCGACGACCAGCCCGAGGAGGACTATGCCGAAGCGCTCGTGGAGCATGAGGTGCCAGAGTTCATAGCACAGTTCAAAAACAGCACCAAGCCAGGCGACCTTACCATCAAGCAGAAAGGCGCCACCATAACAGTGAAATACGTCAACAAAGCCACCGACGAAGAAATCACCTCATTCGACATCACCCCCGAGGATTTGAAATAAACGACAAACACAACAAGCTCGCAACGCTACTAGTATAAAAAACAACTAACACAACAAGATCGCAACGCTACTGGTATAAAAAACAACAAACCACAACAAGATCGCAACGCTACTGGTATAAAAAACAACAAACACAACAAGTTAACAACAAAAACAACAAATTATTTGACACATGGGGGGCGACTAAGACAAGTCGAAGACTTGGCGTTGTGCGAAACACATTGTGCGTTTCAGCTCGGAGAGCTGGGACGCACTGTGTGTTTGTCGAAGTCCAATGGCTGCACGTCGGTAGATGTGCAGTGGTGGTCGCATCTTGACTACTGCACATCTGCCGAAGTGCATCATTAGATACAGCCACTTGTCACACAATGACACCCACCGCTGAGAGCAGTGTGCGGCACAATGTGTTTCGCACATCATCAAGTCTTCGACTTGTATTAACAAGCGCACACTTTTGTTGTTAATGTTGTTAAGATGTTGTGATAGTTGTTTGATATAACTGAGTCGTTGTTTGATATACCCGCGGCGAGGCGTGAAAAACCAACACCAAGCTTGCTTGGACATTGCCGCAGCCCTTGTATTCAACCTTGTTTTAGATTTTCGTAATGCCGCCTAATTTCTCAAAAAAATGAGGTCTTAAGTTAAAATAGTGTTTAATTTAACATTTATAACTCAAATATATAATTAATTAACGTGCAAATTGAGTGGCGGTAAATATCAAAATGATAATTTTGCATCAAAAAATTAAAACTACATAAACAACACACACATTATTATGAGTGAATCAGTCAACATTCGCGAATTGAATGAGATTATAGCTACAAAGAGCAATTTTGTGAGCGCAATCACGCAAGGCATGAACCAAACCATCGTGGGGCAGAAGCATCTAGTAGATTCTCTGCTGATAGCTCTGCTCGCCAACGGCCACGTGCTGCTCGAGGGCGTGCCAGGCCTTGCCAAGACATTGGCAATCAAGACGCTGTCGCAACTGATAGATGCCAAATACAGCCGCATCCAGTTCACCCCCGACTTGCTGCCAGCCGATGTGATAGGCACTATGGTCTATAGCATCCAAAAGGAGAAATTTGAGGTGAAACGTGGCCCAGTGTTTGCCAACTTCATCCTTGCCGACGAGATAAACCGCGCGCCAGCCAAGGTGCAGAGCGCGCTGCTCGAAGCCATGCAGGAGCGCCAGGTGACCATTGGCGAGAACACCTTCGCCCTCGACGACCCGTTCCTGGTGATGGCGACCCAGAACCCCATCGAGCAAGAAGGCACCTATCCCCTACCCGAGGCGCAGGTTGACCGTTTCTTGATGAAGGTGGTGATTGGCTACCCCAACCGCCAAGAGGAAAAAGATATCATCAGGATGAACATCGACAACACAAAAATTGATGTCAAACCTATCATCACTCCCGCCGACATCGTTGACGTGCGCAACGTGGTGAGCCAAATCTATATCGACGAGAAGATAGAACGCTACATTGTAGATATCGTGTTTGCCTCCCGTTTCCCCGAGGACTATGCCCTGAGCGACCTCAAGAGCATCATCTCGTTTGGCGCTTCGCCACGTGCCTCCATCAGCATGGCACTGGCAGCAAGAGCCTATGCCTTCCTGCGTGGTCGCGGCTACGTGATTCCCGAGGACGTGCGCGCCGTGTGCCACGACGTGATGCGCCATCGCCTGGGTCTCACCTACGAGGCCGAGGCCAACAACATAGGCGCCGACGAGATAATCAGCAACATCCTCGACAAGATTGCGGTGCCATAAACAATGCACAATGCAAAATGCTGCTCTAAACACTAAACACTAACCTCTAAACCTCAAGTTTCTAACATGTTAGAAACTTGAATAAAAGTAGATGGAACGAAGTGATTTGCTAAAAAAAGTTCGCAAGATTGAGATTAAGGCGAAAGGGCTGTCTCACAACATATTTGCTGGAGAATATCACTCGGCTTTCAAAGGTCGAGGAATGACGTTCAGCGAGGTGCGTGAGTATCAGTATGGCGATGACGTGCGCGACATCGACTGGAACGTCACCGCACGACAGAACAGGCCCTACGTCAAGGTCTATGAGGAGGAACGCGAACTCACCGTTATGCTCGTGGTAGATGTGAGCGGCAGCAAGGACTTTGGCGCTCTGGGCGAGATGAAGCGCGACATGATGACTGAGATTGCCGCCACCATCGCATTCTCGGCCATCGAGAACAACGACAAAGTGGGACTGCTGCTCTTCAGCGACAAAATCGAGAATTTCATCCCCCCCAAGAAAGGCAAGAAGCACATACTGCTTATCATTAGCCAACTGCTCAACTACCAAGCCGAGAGCAAAGGCACCGACATCAACATGGCATTGGAATACATGACCAGCGCCCTGAAAAAGCGATGCACAGCATTCGTCATCAGCGACTTCCTAGATGAGAAAGACTATTACAAGAGCCTCTCGATTGCCAACCACAAGCACGACGTGATTGCCGTGCAGGTCTATGACAAGCGCGAGGCACAACTGCCAAACGTGGGACTGATGAAGGTGGCCGACGCCGAGACGGGCGCCGAGCGATGGGTAGATACCAGCAGCCGACGCGTGCGGCAGGCCTACGACCGATGGTGGTATGAACGCCAGCAGGCGATGACCGACATCATGCAGCGCAGCAATGTTGATGTGGCGCAAGTGGCGACCGACGAAGACTACGCCAAAACGCTGATGGCACTCTTCAAGCGACGAGGATAGGTTTTCAGTATTATGTTTTCTCTCAAAGCACAATTACCTAGTAAACTTTTCTACTACTCCACTACTCTACTATTTTCAAGATTTCAATGACACGAAAATTAACATATCGCATTCTGCTACTGGCTTTGTTCTGCTTGCCGGCGATGAAATCACAAGCCGGCAACACCATCATCAGCATCAAGCTAGACTCTGCAAAGGTGATGATGGGGAAAACCGTAAAACTCTATGTCAACATCGTGCAGGACGAAGCATTGACAGGCATTATTCTTGATATCGACAAAGACACGCTGGGAGGTATCGATATTGTGAAACGCGATAAGATACATACCAAAAGCATTGACAACAACCGCGAGGAGATGACACAGACCATCACTCTGCAACCCTTTGAGCCAGGAGAATATGACCTGCCCCCAATCAAATATTTTGTGGATGGCGACACTCTGGTGAGCAACAGAGAACATCTGGTGGTTGAAGCCATTAACGTGAATGCCGATGGCGAGATAAAAGACTACAAAACCATAGTGGGAGTGCCGTTTAAGATTGTTGACTACATTCCCAATGTGGTGACCAACTACTGGTGGGCGTGGCTCTTAGGGCTCGCAATGCTGGCTTTTCTTATCTTTGCCTACTTTAAGTGGTTCAAGAAGGGCATCAACCCTTTCAAGCCCGAGAAGAAACGTCTGCCACCCTACGAGGAGGCTATCATAGCACTTAACGACCTCAAGAGCCGCCAACTGTGGCAGAACGGACAGCACAAAGAATACTACTCCCGCCTCACCGACATCCTGCGTGTGTATATCTCCCGACGCTTCGGCATTAATGCCGTGGAGATGACCACAAGCGAAATAATGGAGCAAATCAAGCACAACGAAGAAGCACTGCAAGTGAAAGACCAGCTCAGCGAAGTACTCGAGATTGCCGACTATGTGAAGTTTGCCAAGATGCAGACCCTTGCCAACGAAAACGAGGTAGCATTCCAGCGCACTCTGAACTTCGTGGAGCAAACCAAGCCCCTTCCAGCTGAAGAAGACAAAAAAGATGACGATAACGATGGCAACAGCAATGCCCCAGGAAAGGAGGAGGAAGTGCAATGATAGGAAATTTGCAGTTTTTGCACCCCAAGTTGCTGTGGCTGTTGCTGCTGATTATCCCTCTCACGGTGTGGTATGTGCTCAAGAGCAGCAAGAGCGACCCCACCCTGAAACTCCCCACCACGAGCGCATTCAGCAATATTGGCACAAGCTGGAAAGTGTGGATGCGGCACCTGCTGTTTGCCCTCAAGATGCTGGCACTGGCATGCCTGGTGGTGATATTGTGCCGACCGCTCTCCAGCAACACTTGGTCGCAGAACAACGTTGACGGCACCGACATCATCCTTGCCATCGACGTGAGCACAAGTATGCTCGCCAAGGACTTCACTCCCGACCGCTTAGGTGCCGCCAAGGAAGTGGCTAGTGACTTTGTGAGCGAACGCACCAGCGACAATATCGGTCTTGTGGTATTTGCCGGAGAGGCATTCACGTTAGTGCCCATGACCACCGACAATCCTATCCTTGTCAACAGCATCAACGACCTTGCGATATGCATGAACTTCGCCCTTGAAGATGGCACTGCCGTGGGCGATGGCATCTCCACTGCCACCAATCGCCTTCTAAAGGGTACTGCCAAGTCAAAAAGCATAATCCTGCTCACCGACGGCAGCAACAACACTGGCACAGCATCACCTTTAACTGCCGCCGAAACAGCTCGCAGTAAAGGCATAAAAATATACACCATTGGCGTTGGCACCGAAGGCACAGCTCCATTTCCCATGATAGATTTCTCAGGCAATATTGTGGGCTATGAGAATATGAAAGTGGAAATTGACGAGGGCACACTTAAAGAGATTGCCCGAATCACAGGAGGCAAATACTTCAGAGCAACCAGCAAAAACGTACTGAAGAACATCTTCGCCGAAATCAACAAACTCGAGAAGTCACACATCTCTGTAGATCGTCACAGCAACATTGACGACGCCTACCAGCCCTGGGCACTGGCATTGCTCATCATCCTCACTATATGCGCAATCATCAGATATGCGGTTCTAAGGACTATTCCATAATTTTCTTACAACACAAAAAAACAACTATAATAATGTTCAGTTTCGCAAATCCTGAGTATCTTTACCTGCTCTTCATGCTACCGGCTGTTGTGGGAATGTTCATGCTCGACAGGTGGGCAAGAAGGCGCAAGTTGGCAAAGTTTGGCAAGGAGGAGTTGCTGCAAGAACTCATGCCCGACATCTCTAGCCGCAAACCCGTGGTGAGGCTGGTCATCATCCTGCTGCTGCTGGCAACGGTGATTGTGATGCTGGCGCGTCCACGGGCAGGGGCTATGGAGAAAGTGCAAGGGCAGGTCAATGGCATTGAGGTGGTAATTGCCATGGATGTGTCAAACTCGATGAACGCCAGCAGCACGTCGAGCAAGAGCGGCATCTCGCGACTGCAACGCTCTAAAATGGTGATGGAAAAACTTATCGACCGCTTGCAAAACGACAAAGTGGGACTTGTGGTCTTTGCCGGAAAAGCTTTGATGCAGATGCCTATGACCATCGACGGCACCAGCGCTAAAATGTTTCTTAACAACATCAGCACCGATATAATACCACTTCAGGGCACTAATATCACTGCCGCCATCAACTTAGCGATGCACTCCTTCTCGCAAGACGAGAAAGTGTCGCGGACAATAATTCTCATCACCGATGCCGAGAACTTTGAGGGTGATGCCAAGGAAGCCGCCGAAAATGCACATAAGAAAGACATACAAGTCAATGTGATAGGCATTGGCGGGCATGATGTACCCATCCCAACCGATGACGGACAAGGATGGATGCTCGATGACTATGGCGAGATAGCCATGACCAGTTTCAACGAAAACCAAGCCAAAGAAATCGCCAAGGCGGGAGGAGGAATTATGGTCAAGGGCGATGCCACCGATGCCGTGAAAGTCCTCGACGAGTCACTAAAGAAACTCGCGGCTAACAACAAGTCGCAATTCACCTACAGCCGTGAAGGGGAACAATTCCCCATTTTCGCTTGGATTGCTCTTGCACTGCTCATCGCCAGCGTGCTACTGCTAAACAATAAAAACAAGTGGCTCGCCAAGAAGAGCTTCTTCGAACGTAAAGCAAAAAACAACAATGAAGAATAATATCATCATTCCATTGATTATCACCACAGTAGCAAGCACACTGATGTGCCTGCTACCTGGATGTGGAAAGAAAGACAAGTACACCCCGGTCATCGAGAACAAAGAAGAGCGACAGCTCATTAAAGACGGCAACAAACTTTTTGAAGAGGGAAACTACCGCGATGCTGAGATAAAGTACAAAAAAGCGACACACAAAAATCCCAATTCGGCAACGGCCTATTATAATCAGGCTGTAGCACTTATCAAGCAATTTAAGTCAACCGACAATGACTCTGTGAAAAAAGAGATGATGGACAGCGCCTTCAACTATCTACAAAGAGTGCCAGGCTTGACAAAAGACTCCACGCTCATCGCAATGGCTTACCATAACTTGGGAAATCTAAACTATGAGAGCGGTGATTTTAATGAAGCCATCACTACTTACAAGCTGTCGCTACGCCACAACCCCGGCGATGACGACACACGATACAACTTGAGAATGGCTCAATTAAAGCTGCAAGAACAACAAAAACAACAAAAAGAGGACAAACAAAATCAAGAAAACCAAGACAAGGATAAGCAAAACCAAGACTCGGGGTCAGGGCAAGACGAGCAGAACAAAGACCAGAATAAACAGAAGCAAGATAACGGTTCTGGACAAGATAATCAAAACCAAGGCAACCAAAAACAGAACCAAGACAAAGGGCAAGAAAAAAATGCAGAGAAAAAGCAACAGTCTTCCAGCCAGCAAGAAAATGGTAGCAACCTTGATGAACGAAACATTCAACAGATACTAAAGGCAGCACAAGACAAGGAAGATGCTGTGCAAGGAAAGATTTACAAGGCTAATCGAACCCAAGAACAACGTGAGCGGCAGTCAACACGGAATAAATGGTGATAACCCACTTCCATACAACAATATAGACAAACTCAACACTTTGCAATGATTAATAAACGACACATAATTTCACTGGCTTTACTGTTGACGACGCTTGTGGCAAGTGCTGTCACGTTTCGAGTGCAAGCACCGTCAAGAGTAGAGGCAGGTGGAAAATTCAGGATAGAATATGTACTTGATGGAGCCGAGGGCAGCAATCCCTCTTTTCCGCACCTCGACGGCGCCAACCTCCTCTACGGTCCATCAATATCTACCAGCATGAGCATGACCTCGGTCAATGGCAAGACCACAACCAGCTATTCGCAAGTGTTCACAATGCTCTACGAGGCTGAGACACCAGGCAAGTACACTTTGGCTCCCGCCAGCATCACTGCCGACGGCAAGCGGCTCAGCACGCGAGCCACCACTATCGAAATAGTACCATCGAGTGGCAACAGCAACTCGTCGCCACAATATCCGTCGACACCACAGCCGTCTTACCCCAGCAGCGGTCCCGACTATACCGACCCAATGAATCAAACCGCCGGCAATAACGTGGAAGCCAACGACTTCTTCGTGAAAATCACGCTGTCAAAGGATGTTGTCTATGAGCAACAAGCAGTAGTGTGCCTCATCAAGCTTTTCACACGATATAGTGTGTCGAAGTTCCATTGCACTCTGCAACCCACATTCAACGGCTTCCTTATCGAAGAACTGCCGGTAGATAACAGCATGCCACAGGTCGAGACCGTCAACGGCAAACAATACTACACCGCCGTGCTCAAGAAGTGCATCCTCTACCCGCAGCAGTCGGGGAAACTCACAATCTCCTCGGGAAACTACGATGCACAACTTGTGCAATATGACGTATATAGCACTCCCATGGGACAGATTTCCCAACCCACGCCCATCGACATTCAGGTGAAGAGCAACACGGCAAGTGTCAACATCAAGCCTCTGCCAGAGCCCAAACCAGCCAACTTCAGCGGTGCCGTGGGAGAGTTCTCTGCCACATCGAAGGTCGAGCCACGCAACATAAAAACCTTCTCCCCAGCCACCTACAGCATCACCGTGAGTGGCACCGGCAACCTCAAGTATATCCAGAACCCTGTTGTGGCGATGCCTAAGGAGTTTGAAACCTACGACACCCAGAGCAGCATTGACTTAAGCCCCGACGGCGACAACATGAGCGGAAATGTGACTTTTGAATATCCATTCATTCCGCAGCACGTTGGGGACTTTGAAATCCCCGACACCTATTTTGTCTTTTTCAACACCTCAACCGAGCAATACGACAGCATAAAGGTCAATGGCAGCAAACTAAACGTCGAGAAAGGCGAAGGGAAGCCCTCCGACCTGCGCGACATGGACATACATCCTATCAATACCGACAAGATAACGCTGAACAAAAACCAAAGCTTCTTCATCACCAAGTGGTGGTACTGGCTCATCTTCGCCGCTACCGCACTGCTCACGCTTGCCGGTTTAGCGGTCTATCGCAAGATAGAGAAGACCCATGCCAACACCTCACTCATGCGCACGCGTCGTGCCAGCAAAGTGGCGCAGCGACGGCTCAAGAAAGCTCAAGAGTGCCTCAACAATCACGACAGCAATGGGTTCTACACCGAGACGCTCACCGCCCTGTGGGGCTACCTCAGCGACAAGCTCACCATCCCCGTCTCAGAACTTAGCAAGGACAACATTGCCACTGAAATGGAGCAATTCGGCTTCCCACAACAGCACATCGACGACACTCTCGCTATGCTCGAGAACTGCGAGTTTGCGCAATATGCCCCCTCGCTCGACGACGGCGATATGCCTGCTGTCTATGACAAGTGCGCACAGCTTATCGACCAACTAGAAAAAACAAAACGCAGTAATACTCCCACCAAATGAAACATCGACTAATCATATTCCTGTCGCTAATGCTCGTGGCAATGGCCGCAATGGCAAGTGGCATCGACTACATTGAACAGGGCAACAAAGCTTACGAGCAAAAGCAGTTTAAGAAATCTGTAGAGATGTATGAGCGAGCTTTGCGCGATGGAGAGGCCCCTAAACTGCGGTATAATCTTGGCAACGCCTATTATCGTCTTAACGACCGCGCTCATGCTATTCTCAACTATGAACGGGCACTCAAGCTCGACCCAGGGTACAGCGACGCACGCTTCAACCTCAAGTTTGTAAACGAGAAGGCTAAAATTAACGAGACCACCGGCTCGAACTACTTCTCTAACAAACTCTCGGGATGGGTAAGTCACCTCTCGAGCAACAGCTGGGCACTGATTTCCTTAGTGCTCTTCGTGCTCATGCTCGCCAGCATAGCCTGCTACCGCATCGCCGGCTCTGTAGTAATGCAAAAGATGGGGTTTTTCGGTGCTATAGTGCTGGGAATTATGGTGTTGCTGGCACTAGCAAGCACCTATTATATGTATCATCACACCACCAAGACAATCTACGCCATAGTGATGACTGACAAGGCTCCAGCCAACAAGTCGCCTCGCAATGGTGACAAAGAGGAGTTCAAGCTCCCTAGCGGCACAAAAGTGGAAATTGTGGACTCTATCGACAACAGAAACTCCAGTGGCAGCGTGTGGTACATGATAGAGACCAACAACAAAACCGGCTGGATGAAAAAAACCGATTTAGAGAGAATATAGTAATAGTTTATAGTTTATAGTAAATGTAATATAGTGACGAGATTAAACACTAAACACTAAACACTAAACTCTAAACACTAAACACTAAACTCTAACCTCATTATGGAAGCTCTACAGCAATTTGACGCGAGCATTTTCACCACCATCAACGGTTGGCACGCGCTATATTTCGACAACTTCATGGCGCTGGTTACGGTAGTAGCCACTTGGCTGCCGATGATACTGATGCTGCTCTTGATGATATATAAGAAAAAAGGATGGCGAAAAATGCTGGCGGTATTGCTGGCGGTGGCAGTGGTGATTCTTATCGCCGACCAGGTGTCTGCAAGCATCATCAAGCCAGCGGTGGCAAGACTACGGCCGTCACGCAACCCCGACCTGCAAGCAACCGTACACCTCGTGAACGGTTACAATGGCGGAAAATTCGGCTTCGTCTCAAGCCACGCCGCCAACTGCTTTGGAATAGCGATGTTCCTCGCCTTCCTGTTCAAAAACCGCACCTTCACATGGTTTATGATAGCATGGGCCTCGCTCATGTGCTACAGCCGCATCTACCTGGGCGTGCATTACCCAGGAGATATCGTGTGCGGAGCGATTCTTGGAGTCGCCACAGCGGCACTGGTATATTATCTCATTAAACAAACGAAAAAGAAATACCCTCTCTGGTTTGACATCTCATTCACTCCAGGCGAGACAAAGCAAATGATTTATGCGCTATTGGTCAACGTCGTTCTCCTTGCTTTATTAGCACTAATCATGACACTATTTATCGATAACAACGAATTTATTTACAATATATTAGGGCTTTTCAAACGATAATCGAAATGTGCTCCGCACAGTTTAGAGGTTAGAGTTTAGTGTTTAGAGTGACCGATCCCCTAAAAACGATATACACTTGCCTCGTTTGCTAGTTAGCTAAAACAAAAAACATGGAATCTTCACTTGTGGGTGGGGATTCCATGTCGTTTTACTGGCAGTTCCAGTTGTCTAGACTTGTTCTTTGAGCTTTTGCTTGTCGAGGATGTCGAGTGCCATGTCGAGGATAGTGGGGTCGTCGAGAACAACGATGCCTCCGTCGGGGCCTGGCTCAACGTGGACTCCCATGTGTATGCCGAAGTCATAGTTTGACCCGCCAAAGTAGTTTCTCACTGTTTGAACACTAAGGTTCAATTTCTCGGCAATCTCGTGGGTAGAGCCTTCGGGCAGGCTAGCCTTGATGCGGCGAAGCTCATTGAAAGTAATGGTCTTTGGCATGATGATATTGGTTTTTATGATTTAGAAAAAAACTAGTGTTAATTAGAAATTTGCTATAAAGGTAGTGATTATTTTTTAATGAAAAAAAGAAAAATACTTTTTTTTCGAAAAAAGTTATGGATTATCAGGGAGCGGACTGCTCTCACTAATAGCTAATCGCGCCAAAGCGCAACTAATCTCTAATCGCGCGAAGCGCATTCTCTTGTCATCTTGGCTGCTGCACGCCTTTCATTGACAGGGCAATGCGCTTGCGCTCGAGGTCAATGCTCTCCACGCGCACTCTCACGTGCTGGTTCAGTTTTACTGCCTTGGCAGGACTCTCTACTCGCTTATCGCTGAGTTGGGACACATGCACCAAACCTTCTTTGTGAACGCCGATATCCACAAAAGCCCCAAACTGGGTGATGTTGGTGATAATTCCCGGCAGTTCCATTCCCGGCTTGAGGTCGGTGATTTCGTGTACGCTCTCGTCAAACTCCATCGCTTTGACCTCGCTGCGTGGGTCGCGGCCCGGCTTCTCCAGCTCTTTCATGATGTCAATCAACGTCAACTCGCCCACGTCGTGCGAGACGTATCGCTTGATGTCAATGAGGTTGCGTTTCTCTTTGTCCTTGATAAGCTCTGCTACAGTGCAGTTGCAGTCGCGAGCCATCTTTGTCACAAGGGCGTAACGCTCGGGGTGCACAGCGCTGTTGTCGAGGGGGTTGTCGCTCTCGGGCACTCGCAGGAAGCCCGCCGCCTGAGTGAAGGTCTTGGGACCGAGTTTCGGAACTTTGAGCAACTCATCACGCGAATGGAAATCGCCATTCTCGGCACGGTAGTTCACGATGTTCTGAGCCAAAGTGGGACCAAGTCCCGACACGTATGTGAGCAGCTCCTTGCTGGCGGTGTTGAGGTTCACGCCCACGCTGTTGACACAACTCTCCACCGTCTCGTCGAGCCTGTCCTTCAGCAGCGTCTGGTCCACGTCGTGCTGGTACTGCCCCACCCCCAGGGATTTGGGGTCTATCTTC
>CALDIG010000065.1 GCA_937904375.1 uncultured Prevotellaceae bacterium | reverse complement strand
GCGACTGCATCGCCTTCCCCAAGAACAATAGCGGCCGCGACGTGATGCTCGACGCTCCCAGCTCTCTTGAGCCAGGTCAGCTCGAAGAATTGTTCCTCAAGATTGACGAGAAGCGAGTTAACGCTACAAAATAACAATATGTTGATAGCCGGACATCAAGTTGATGAGGCGATGTTTGCCTACATCGCCACTCATGCTGATGCCGACACCTTTAAACTCTTGTTGAAGGCGGAGCCTGGTCTCTCCTTCGACAAGGGTTTTGCTATACTCCAAATCGAGTGCCGCCAGCGGGCAAAGAACAAGATTCCCGAGCTGTTGCGGCATGAGCGATTCCTCTTTCCCAAGGCTATCAGCGCAGAGCAATGCACCCACGAGACAGTTGCGCGGTTTCATGCGTCGCTCTTCGGCTTCAACGACCGCATACTCGACATGACGACGGGTCTCGGAGTAGATGATTACTACATTTCGCAGCGCGTACTCTCCATCACAACCATTGAACTTGACAAGGAGATTGCCGAAGTGGGGGAGTACAATTTTGCCTTTCTCGCTCACAATGTGGAAGTGGTGCATGCCGACTCTGTTGAATACCTCAAGCAGCTAGGTGACAAGCGTTTCGATGCCATCTTCATTGACCCTGCGAGGCGGGGCGAGGGTGGGAAACGGCTCTATGGCTTTGCTGACTGCCAGCCCGATGTGCTTTCACTGCTGCCGTTGATAGCTCAGCATTGCTCGCGCCTGTTCATCAAGGCGTCGCCAATGCTTGATGTCACTCAGTCGATGCGTGAGCTGGGCGACCATCTTGCCGATGTGTGGGCGGTGAGCGTTAAGAATGAGTGCAAAGAGTTGCTTTTCATGCTTGACTTCGAGTCTGCACCTACTCATGTAAAGTTTTACGCGATGAACTACACAGGTGGCGAGTGGCAGCGGTTTGAGACACAAGCAATCTCAAACTCTATCACTGAACCTGTCAAGTTAACTGACCAGAATCGTCTCAAGTACCTTTATGAGCCTAATGCCAGCATCATGAAGCTTGGCTGCTATTATGCTGTTGAACAAGCTTTTGGTGTTTCTCAGTTTGCTCCAAACTCCCACTTGATGGTCAGTGATAAACCTATTGAAGATTATCCTGGACGACAGTTCAAGATAATTGAGGTCATTCCATTCAAAGACAGAGAGATGAGGTCGTTAAGAAAGCGATTTACTCAGCTCAATGTCACCACACGCAACTTTCGCCTCAGTTCCGAATCTCTCAAGAAACGACTGCATGTGCAAGACGGCGGCGATATCTATCTTTTTGCCACAACACTTGCCACGGGTGAGCAAGTCTTGATATTGTGTGAGAAAATAGGGAAGAGGTGACCCGATTAACCGATCAGCGACTCTACTATTTTCTTGACATCATCGCCAAGTTGCTGCGCCTTTTCCATTGTGTGTGCCTCGCTGTAGATGCGTATTATGGGCTCGGTGTTGCTCTTGCGCAGGTGTGCCCAGCCGTCCTTGAAGTCAATCTTCACGCCATCGATGGTGGTGAGTTTCTCGTCTTTGTAGTGCTCCTCTACAGCTTTGAGAATCTTATCCACGTCCATTTCTGGAGTGAGCTGGAGCTTGGTCTTGGCAATGCTGTACTGTGGATATGTCGCTTTGAGTTCGCTCACTTTTTTGCCGCTCTTGGCGAGCAGTGTAAGGAAAAGAGCCACACCCACAAGGGCGTCACGTCCGTAGTGCAATTCGGGATAAATCACTCCGCCGTTACCCTCACCGCCTATCACAGCTCCGGTGCGTCGCATCTCGGTGGTAACGTTCACCTCACCTACGGCAGCAGCAGAATAGGTGCAGCCATGAGCTTGAGTCACGTCGCGCAGCGCGCGCGATGACGACAGGTTAGAAACTGTTGAACCAGGGGTGTGCGAGAGCACATAGTCGGCCACTGCCACGAGGGTGTATTCCTCAACGAAGAACTCGCCGTTCTCCATTACGATTGCCAGACGGTCAACATCAGGGTCAACGACAAAGCCCACGTCGGCCTTCCCTTGTTTCATAAGGTCTTGAATAGCCGTCAAATTCTCGGGGATGGGTTCTGGAGTGTGCCCGAAGTTGCCCGTCGGGTCGCAGAAGAGCTTGATGATGTTCTCGTTCTTCACGCCCATCGACTCCAGCAGTTTGGGAATCGCCACGCCGCCTATCGAGTTCACGGCATCGACAGCCACTTTGAAATTGGCATTCTTGACCGCCTCTACATCAACCAGTTTCAATGCCTTCACAGCGTCGATGTGACGTCGAAGGTAGGTATAGTTCTTCTGTTCACGTCCCAGCTTATCGACCTGGGCATAGTCAAACTCTTCGGCTTGGGCGATGCGTAACACCTCTTTGCCCTGCGCGTCATCGAGGAACTCTCCCCGCTCGTTGAGCAGCTTAAGAGCGTTCCACTGCTTGGGATTGTGAGAAGCGGTGATGATGATACCGCCACAGGCTTTTTCCCAAATCACAGCGAGTTCTGTGGTGGGAGTGGTTGCAAGCCCTATGTTCACCACGTCAAAGCCCATTCCGGTGAGCGTTCCCACAACGATATTGAGTACCATGCGACCCGAGAGTCGCGCATCACGCCCTACGACAATCACATTTGAGTCGCTAGTTGAGTTGCGACGTATGAAAGTAGCGTAAGCGGTAGTGAACTTTACGATATCTAAAGGCGACAAGCCATCACCCGCAGCACCTCCTATAGTGCCACGAATGCCTGAAATAGATTTTATTAATGACATAAAATTATAGTTTATAGTTTAGAGTTGTCAGCTTATCGGCTTATATCTTATTGCGGAAATAGCGCACATGGTATAGATAGGGCTGCACACTAGCAATCTCGCTTGACCAGCCATATTGCGACTTGATGATGAGGTTGACTTCACTGTCAACGCCTAAGAAATTCAGAGGCATCTGTATGCCATATCCCCACTGCGCCGATGTGGTGAGGCTGTAGTTTCCATATTGGAAATAAGTGGGTGCTGCTTTCATGTCATTCTCATTGCCCTCGCCCAGCATTTCGCCGTAGGTGTACCAGTAATACAGATTATAACGCATGTACCGGAAATATATCCTCTCTGAGGCTTTTGCCTTGTCACTCTTGCGGTCACCGGCTTTAATCACCTGCATATACACATTGCCCTCGGAGTCAATTCTATAGTAAGGTGCATCTGAACCTACTTCAAACACTGTGTCGGCAGGGATTTCGTTCACAACGCGGCAGTTTGCTAGGTAAGCATTAGCGGCATGACGCTCTTTTTCGAGCAATTCGGCATAACTCTCACTATCGCTGCACGACGGCATTAAAACTGCTGTCATAAACGCCAGCAAGAAAAATAAAAGTTTAGTATTTCTCATTGTCTTTATTATTTTTCGTTTTTTACTTTTTCTACTATCTTATTATAAATCTCTATAGCCTCGGCCAATGGGCCGTAAAACTCTCCGGCAGCAGCGTTCTTGTGACCGCCGCCACCAAAATAAGTGGCACACAGGGTATCGACGGCAAAGTCGCCCTCGCTGCGCATCGACACCTTGATGCAGTCAGGGTCCTCACGCATGAAGGTTGACCAATACACGCCTTTCACCGAAAGGGGGCGGTTCACCAGGCGCTCGGTGTCGCCAGTCTTGTAGTGGAAGGTCTCGAGGTCGCTTTTGTCGAGAACTATCAGCGCTATGCTGTCGTCGATGACGGTCATCTTGTTGAGCAAGGCATAGCTGTGAAGCTTGAGGCTGTTGAGCGGCACCGTGTCCATCGCCTGCTTGTAGAGGAAAGGCTTGTCGATGCCATACTCCATGAGCCGAGCCATAATCTCATAAACCTCGGGATAAGACGAACTCCAAGCCAGATTTCCCGTGTCGGTCATCATGCCCACAAATAGGAGCGATGCCACCTGCTTGTCAACATATTGCAGCCAATCGGCTTCCCTCAATAGGCGATAAACTACCTCGCAGGTCGATGACAGCTGCGGGTAGGAAAACATCAGCGCGAAGTCCTGAGCAGGATTAAGGTGATGGTCAATAAGCACCTTCGCCGCCTTGCTCTCTTTGAGAAGCGGGCTCATCTTGTCGGTACGGTCAATATCATTATAGTCAAGGCATAAAATGAGTTGCGTGTTCCTTATGATGTTGCCGGCGCGTTTCTCGTTGAAAGTGAACGTGACATAATCAATTCCCTCGGTGGCAAACGCCAGCGACAGCGGCAACTGGTCGGGAATGATGACAATGGCATTCTTGCCCATATAACGCAAAGCAAGGCATAATCCCAGGCTCGACCCAATGGCGTCGCCGTCGGGCTTCTTGTGGCAGGTAATCACGATGCGGGTCACACCTTCCACCAACTTCTTAAACCGCTCAAGAGAATCAGGGTCAATAATGTTTTTTATCATGCCTTGCAGTAGTTTTGGGGCTTTTAAGGCTACAAAGGTAGGAATAAATTCAATACAATAGCATTATGTTAGGTTTTTTTTAGAGTTATATAATTGCATTAAATAAAAGTAGTGATTAACTTTGCACCATGAAATCAAAATATAATCTTATAAATGCAAATGAAAAGACTTCTTAACATTCTTGTCGCGATAAGTGTATGTGCCTTTGTTGCCCAAGCGCAGATGCTCAACCCCGTGAAGTGGACCAAGAGCATAAAAATGACTGATGACAAAAATGGCGTGATAACCTTCACCGCCAATATCGACAACGGTTGGCACATGTATTCCAACGACACTCCCGATGGAGGTCCCATTCCACTAAGCATCAAGTGGGATAAGAAAGAGGGCGTGCGGCTCGTGGGAGGCCTCAAGCACAGCAAGGCACCAGCGACCATCGACGACGAGATGTTTGGCATGAAAGTGCGGCAATGGGAAGGAACAGTCTCCATTTCCCAGAAATTCACTACCACTGCCGATAAATACAAGATAGAAGGAGAAGTCAGCTACCAGGCGTGCAGCGACCAAGGCTGCCTGCCAGGAAGCGAGCTGTTTGAGTTCAGCGGCACCGCAGGTAGCAAAGAGGAGGCCAAAGAAGACACAAAGGAAGAGAAAGTTGATGAAAAATCCGATGAGAAAGTCGTTGAGGAAGAAAAAAACACCGAGGGTCAGGTTGCAATCGATTCACTGACAATGACTTCCAATAAAGCAACTACATCGTTGAACTCCAAGAGCGACCTTTGGGCACCCGTGAAATTCAACGACAAAAAAGCCGAAGGCACCGAGGGCAACAGCAACTCCCTCTGGTTCCTGTTCTGGACTTGTTTCCTCGGTGGTTTCATTGCGTTGATCACGCCTTGCGTGTGGCCCATCATTCCGCTCACAGTGAGCTTCTTCCTCAAGAAGGGCACCAGCAAGAGCCAGTCCATCACCAGCGCCGTGACCTACGGCATTTCAATTATCGTCATATATGTGCTGCTCGGACTGATAGTGACGGCAATTTTTGGTTCCAACGGTCTTAACGCCCTCGCCACCAATGCCGTGTGCAATATCATCTTCTTCCTGCTGCTGGTGCTCTTTGCCATTTCATTCCTAGGAGCCTTTGAAATAAAACTACCTGACTCCTGGTCTAGTAAGATGGACAGCCGCGCCGAGAAGACAACGGGCTTGCTGAGCATCTTCTTTATGGCGTTCACGTTGGTGATTGTTTCATTCTCTTGCACAGGACCCATCATTGGCACTTTACTCGTTCAGACCGCCACTAGCGGCAGCAAGATAGGTCCCATAGTGGGGATGTTTGGTTTTGCGCTGGCACTGGCAATACCGTTCACCTTATTCGCATTATTCCCGTCAGTACTCAAGAAGTTGCCCAAATCGGGAAGTTGGCTCAACACTGTCAAGGTGGTGCTGGGATTCCTGGAACTGGCATTATCGCTAAAGTTCCTCTCGGTTGCCGACCTTGCCTACGGCTGGCACATCCTCGACCGAGAGACGTTCCTTGCACTGTGGATAGCGATATTCGGTCTCTTGGGACTTTACTTGCTTGGCATGCTGCACCTCAAGAGCGACGGCGAGAAGAGGAAACCGATTGGTGTTGTCAGGCTGATGCTCGGAATAATCTCTCTGGCTTTCACCGCCTATCTCATTCCTGGCTTGTGGGGTGCCCCTTTGCGCACCACCAGTGCCTTTGTGCCGCCATTATATACCCAAGACTACAATACCAATCCCGAAACCATCAAAGAATGGGATGACTTTGAGGCTGGCGTCGCCGCTGCCGAGAAGAGCGGTAAGCCAATCTTCCTAGAGTTCTCGGGCTATGGCTGCGTGAACTGCCGCAAGATGGAGAGCGCGGTGATGGGAGTTGACAAGGTGAAGAATGAGCTCAGCGAGAACTTCACTCACATCCGCCTTATGGTTGACGACAAGACCGAACTCGACAAACCCATCACAATTGAGAAAGACGGAAAGGCAGTAAAGAAAATCAGAACCGTGGGCGACAAGTGGAGCTATCTGCAAGAGGTGAAATTCAACGCCAATTCGCAGCCCTATTATGTGGTGCTCAACTCTAAGGGAGAACTAATGTCGGGGCCCTTTGTTTACAAAGAAGACATCGACGGCTTCCTCGACTTCTTGAAACGTGGAAAAGAGAGATATGAAAAGCAACAATAATGCGATTAATCGAGACAAAGCTGAGCTTGCTCAAAGCCTTGCGAGCGAGAGCATTTTATCAAATAGCCGCGAGCAGAAACTGGAGGCCTTTGGCAAACTTCTCGACGTGATTGACAACTTGCGAGAGAAATGCCCCTGGGACTCGGTGCAGACCAATGAGAGTATGCGCCCTAACACCATCGAAGAGGCGATGGAGCTTGCCGAGGCACTGCTGGGCGATGACAATAACACCATCAAGAAAGAGCTTGGCGACGTGCTCCTACATGTGCTGCTCTACGCCCGTATCGGTGAGGAGAAAGGCGTTTACGACATCGCTGAGGTGTGCGACGCACTGCGACAGAAGCTTATCTACCGCCACCCGCACATCTACGGCAACGACAAGGTGAGCGGCGTCAAAGAATTGCTCGAGCATTGGGAGGTCATCAAGATGAAGGAGAAGGGCGGCAACAAGACTGTGCTAAGCGGCGTCCCATCTACCCTGCCCTCACTCATCAAAGCCGAGAGGGTGCAGGAGAAGGCCGCCAACGTGGGCTTCGATTGGGAGAAGAAAGAGGACGTGTGGGACAAAGTTAAGGAAGAACTCGCCGAAGTGGAAACCGAAATGAAAGCGGGAAACGAGGCGAACATTGAGAAGGAGTTTGGCGACCTATTTTTCGCACTCGTCAATGCCGCAAGGCTCTATGGCGTGCGACCCGACAACGCCCTTGAGAAAACTAACCTCAAATTCATTGCCCGTTTCAACCATGTGGAAAAGAGGGCTAAAGAGCAAGGCAAACGCCTCAACGAGATGACACTCGCCGAAATGGACGAGCTGTGGGATGAGGCAAAACTCTTAAAATTAGGAGAATGAAAGTTTGTGTTACCGAGAAACCCAGTGTGGCAAGAGACATAGCGCGACTGCTTGGCGCCAACGACCGACACGAAGGCTACTTCGAGGGCAACGGCTATCAAGTGACATGGACATTTGGTCACCTATGCACACTGAAAGAGCCTAACGACTACAGCGACCTGTGGAAACGGTGGAGTCTCGCCTCGCTGCCCATGATACCGCAACGCTTTGGCATAAAGCTCATTGAAGACGATGGCATAAAGAAACAGTTTAAGGTTATTGAGACTCTTATCGCCAGTGCCGAAGAGGTGATAAACTGCGGTGATGCAGGCCAGGAGGGTGAGCTTATCCAGCGTTGGGTGTATCAGAAGGCGCGCTGCAACAAACCAGTGAAACGCCTGTGGATTTCATCGCTCACCGATGAGAGCATACGCGAGGGATTTCAGCAACTACAGGATGCCTCAAATTTCGACAACCTCTACTTTGCAGGGCTGTCACGTGCTATCGGAGACTGGATTCTTGGCATGAACGCCACAAGGCTCTACACCCTCAAATATCGCAACTCCTATTCCCGAAATGTCCTGTCGATTGGGCGTGTGCAGACTCCTACTCTGGCTCTTATCGTGGCCCGCCAGCGCGAGATTGAGAACTTTGTGCCCGAGGATTATTGGGAAATCAAGACCAAATACCGCGATACCATTTTCAACTCCACCAAAGGCAGGTTCAAGACCGAGGCTTCAGCAAGTGAGATTGTGGAAAATATCAAAGACTTCCCGCTCACGGTGACTTCGGTAAGCAAGAAAAAGGGAAAAGAGGCTCCCCCGCGGCTGTTTGACCTCACGAGCCTTCAGGTGGAGTGCAACAAGAAGTTCTCCTACAGCGCCGACGAGACTCTACGCCTCATCCAGTCGCTCTATGAGAAGAAAGTGACCACCTATCCCCGCGTCGATACCACCTACCTCAGCGACGACATCTATCCCAAGATTCCTGGCATCATGCAGGCTATGAAGCCCTACGCTGCTCTCACACAGCCTGTCCTCGCCGGCAAAATTCCTAAGAGCAAGAAGGTGTTTGACAACAGCAAGGTCACTGATCACCATGCCATTATCCCCACCAATGTTGACCCTGCAAGCGTTTTTCTCACCCGTGAGGAGAAATTTGTCTATGACCTTGTTGCCAAGCGTTTTATAGCTGCATTCTACCCCGACTGCGAGTTCTCGACAACTACTGTTATGGCAAAGGTCAACGAGTATGACTTCAAAGCCACCGGCAAGGAAATCCTCAAAGAAGGGTGGAGAGTGGTTTATAGTAAGGATAGGGTTCAAGTTGCTGATGACAAGGAGAAGGATGATGACGACAACGGCATTATGCCTACATTTGTCGAAGGAGAAAGTGGTCTTCATGAGCCATCGTTGCTCAAGAAGACAACGCAGCCACCTAAGTTCTATACAGAGGGAACGCTGCTTAGAGCGATGGAGACCGCTGGCAAGCTCGTTGATGACGACGAGCTGCGTGACGCTATGAAGGAGAACGGCATAGGGCGGCCTTCAACACGCGCCAACATCATCGAGACCCTGCACAAGCGTCATTACATAGCTAAGCAGCGCAAGAGTTTGGTTGCTACTGCTGCTGGCATTCAACTCATCGACACCATTAAGGAAGAACTGCTCAAGAGCGCAAAGCTCACGGGCTTATGGGAGAACAAATTGCGCAAAATTGAGCGCGGTGAGTTCAGCGCCCAGCAGTTCATAGATGAGCTGAAAGCACTAGTCAATGAGATAGTTCTCAACGTGCTGCGTGACAATTCCAGCACTATCATATCTGTGCCGAGCGACGAGGAGAAGAAAACAGCACAAAAGGCCGACGTCGAGAAGAAACCTCGCAAGCCTCGCCTCAAGTCGATAGAAGAAATCAATTGCCCTGTGTGCGGCAAGGGGCACATCATCAAGGGCCGCACGGCCTACGGATGCAGTGAGTTCCGAAGCGGATGCGACATGCGTCTGCCTTTCGACACCTACCCTGCCGACCTCACTCCTGCTAGGCTCAACACCATGATAAAGAAAGCTTTTAAAAAATGAGTGAGACCGTGCAATATATTATAGTTGGCATTGTGGTCGTGACAGCTTTCGCTCTGGCAGCACGCAGCATCTACCGCGCCACTACCCACAAAAAGTCGGCACTCAACCCCTGCGACAACTGCAAACTAAAAGATAACTGCAATAAATCTTCCACAAAGTGTTTTTCATAAGATGATTTCTATAAATTAACTTGAAATGCGTTTGAATTTATATCGATAATGAAAATAAGAGAGATAACAAATGCGATAGAGGCCGTTGCCCCGCTTTATTTGCAGGAGAGCTGGGATAACTCGGGGATGCAGGTAGGCGACCTTGATTGTGAGGTAACAGGAGTGCTTCTTTGCACCGATGTGCGTGAGGAGGTAGTAGATGAGGCCATAGAGCGTGGTTCCAATGTGATTATTTCGCATCACCCATTGCTGTTTCGTGGATTGAAGAAGATTGTGGGTCGCAGCTATCAGGAACGCATTGTTGCCAAGGCTATTAAGCATGATATAACAATCTATTGTGCACACACCAATATGGATTGCGCCGTGGGTGGAGTAAACTTTAAGATGGCTGAGAAGTTGGGGCTGACAAACGTGCGCGTGCTTGACCCGCAACAAGGCACCCAGCGCAAGATTGTGGTCTTTGTCCCTACCGAAGCGGTCGCACGGGTTGAGAATGCGATGTGCAACGCCGGTGCTGGACGCTTGGGCAGTTACGACAACTGCACTTATATCATGAACGGCGAGGGACACTACCGCCCACTCGACGGTGCCGACCCCTGGGCAGGTAAAGTGGGAGAGAAGCATAGCGAGCCAGAGGTGCGTCTTGAGGTGCTGGTGCATAAAGCGTTGTGCGGTAGGGTGGTGGCTGCAATGATTAAGGCTCATCCCTACGAGGAACCTGCCTTCGACATCATCGCTCTTGAGAATGGAGATAAATATGCCGGCTTAGGGGTGATAGGCGATGTGGTGCCACAGGAGGCGAGGGCTTTTCTTGAGAAAGTGAAAAACGCCTTTGAGGTAGTGTCATTACGCTACAGCGGCAACCTTGGCCGCCAGGTGCGCCGCATTGCATTATGTGGCGGTGCTGGTGCCGAGTTTACAGGCTTGGCGATGTCGCAAGGCGCCGATGTGTATATCACAGGCGACATGAAATATCATGAGTTTCAGGGCAACGAAGACCGCATAATTCTTGCCGATATTGGTCATTATGAGAGCGAACATTACACAAAAGAGATTTTTTATGATATAATTACGAAAAAAAATCCTAACTTTGCAGTCGATTTCGCAAAGAGC
>CALDIG010000064.1 GCA_937904375.1 uncultured Prevotellaceae bacterium | reverse complement strand
GTGATGTATTCGTCGGTGAACTGAGAGGCGTCAATGCCGTGTTTTGCCAGCTCGGGCTTAAAGAGCTGTGCCAACTTGTCATCATCCATATTGATAAGATACTCGTGGTTGAACCACTTGCCCTTCTCAAAATCGAACTTCGCGCCCTTCTTCGAGCAGTGCTCGAATGAGAAGGCATTGATGAGTTCGTCCATCGAGAACTTCTCCTGGTCATTGCCAGGGTTCCAGCCTAGCAGGGCGAGGAAATTCACCACTGCCTCGGGCAGATAACCGCGCTCGCGGTATCCGCTGCTGATGTCGCCACTCACGGGGTCGTGCCACTCAAGCGGGAAAACGGGGAAACCAAGGCGGTCGCCATCACGCTTGCTGAGCTTGCCCTTGCCGTCAGGCTTGAGAAGCAGCGGTAGATGCACAAACTGCGGCATCGAGTCCTTCCACCCAAGTGCCTCATAGAGCAGCACATGAAGCGGAGCGCTGGGCAGCCACTCCTCGCCACGAATTACATGAGTCACCTCCATAAGGTGGTCATCGACAATATTTGCCAAGTGATAGGTGGGCAGGTCGTCGGCACTCTTATAAAGAACCTTGTCGTCAACAACCGAACTGTTGACAGTCACCTCGCCACGAATCAAGTCATTCACTTTAACATCCTGATTGGGTTCAATGAGGATGCGTACCACATATTTCTCGCCAGCAGCGATGAGTGTGTCAACCTCTTCTTTGCTTAGGGTGAGAGAGTTGCGCATCATGCCGCGCGTCTTGGCGTCATACTGGAAATTGGCTATCTCTTTGCGCTTGGCATCAAGTTCTTCGGGAGTATCAAAAGCGATATATGCCTTGCCGTCGTCGAGCAGCTGTTTCACATAACGGCGGTAGATGTCGCGGCGCTCGCTCTGCTTGTAGGGACCGTAGTTGCCACCCTCGCGCACTCCCTCGTCAATGCCGATGCCCAGCCACTGCAGGGCCTCGTTGATATAGTCCTCGGCACCTGGCACGAAGCGGTTGCTGTCGGTGTCCTCGATGCGAAGTATCATCGTGCCGCCATTCTGACGGGCAAAGAGGTAGTTATACAATGCTGTTCTCACGCCGCCAATGTGCAGCGGACCAGTAGGTGATGGGGCAAAACGTACCCTTACTTTATTTTCCATTATTATTGAATTTATAGTGTTTCAGTAAAAATCGACTGCAAAGGTAGTGATTTTTTTTAAGACTACTAAAGACAATATTTTTTTTCGTTAGAGATTTCCATTATTATGGACTATTTTCCTCAAATCAAGCCAAAAGATTGCTTTTCGATACAACTTTTTTGCATTTTGTCATTTTTTTATTACCTTTGTATTAACAAGTCAAATAAACTTCTTCTCTTGTTTTCTTCTTCTCTTGTTTTCTTCTTCTCTTGTTTTCTTCTTCTCTTGTTTTCATGTTTTCTTGTTCACTTGTTTTCTTGTTCACTTGTTTTCTAGAATATTATGGCACTACGTCGTTTTCCTGTGGGAGTACAGGACTTTGAGAGTATTATTAAAGATGGTTTTGTCTATGTGGATAAAACCGAGTACATATATAAGC
>CALDIG010000063.1 GCA_937904375.1 uncultured Prevotellaceae bacterium | reverse complement strand
GGCCACCAACGCCAACGTCACCAGCGGGAACGTCCTGGTCGGGACCAATGTTGTGGCGCAGCTCAAGCATGAAAGCCTGGCAGAAACGCATAATCTCAGCGTCGCTCTTGCCTACTGGGTCGAAGTCAGAACCACCCTTACCACCGCCCATTGGCAGAGTAGTCAGAGCGTTTTTGAAAGTCTGCTCAAAGCCGAGGAACTTCAGCATTGAGGGAGTAACAGCCTTGTGGAAGCGGAGACCACCCTTGTAGGGGCCAATAGCGCTGTTGAACTGCACGCGGTATCCGAGGTTGGTTTGTACCTCACCCTTGTCGTCAATCCAAGTTACACGGAAAGTGAAGATGCGCTCGGGCTCTACCATGCGCTCTACAATCTTAGCTTTCTCAAACTCGGGATGCTGGTTGTAAACCTCCTCAATAGAGTCAAGGACTTCACGTACGGCTTGCAGATACTCAGATTCGCCTGGGTGTTTAGCCTCCAGGTCGGCCATAATTTTTTCAACGTTCATGATTGAAATGATTTAGAAAATTAACTTTATAAAAAAATTACTGTTTTTAATAATTCTTGTTTCAAAAGAACAGCACAAATTTATATCAAAAAAGTGGAACAGCGAAATTTTAAAACAATGTTTTTTAGCATAATTTCCACTTTTATCCATTTTTCACAGGTGTTTATTATATTTAAACGTCTAACAAAAATTAGCATAAAATCACAATTTGATTAACATTCCACACAAATGCCTAATAAAAAGGAATCTATTTATAGATTTAATGCCTCAAAACAATAAAAAATAGCATTTGTCAGAAAGTTTGATTATGTTTTATAACATAATTTCTTTTGCCAAAAAATAGTGCTGAAATCAATAAAAATAGGTACTTTTGCCAAAAGATTTTTTATTACCATTTTTTTAAAACAAACTACATTTTATGAAGAAGCACAATTTCTATGCAGGCCCATCAATTTTAAGTCAGTATGCTATTGATAAGACTGTTGAGGGCATTCGTGATTTTGCCGGTACAGGCTTATCGGTTCTTGAGATTTCTCACCGCAGCAAGGAGTTCCAGGCTGTAATGGACGAGGCACAGGCACTCTTCAAGGAATTGCTTGATATCCCCGAGGGGTATGAGGTGGTGTTCCTCGGTGGTGGCGCCAGCACTCAGTTCTGCATGGTTCCTTACAACCTGCTCAAGACTAAGGCTGCCTACGTTGACTCTGGCACATGGGCCAACAAGGCCATCAAGGAGGCTAAGCTCTTTGGCGAGGTTGAAGTAGTGGCTTCATCTAAGGAAGACAACTACGTTTACTACCCCAAGAACTTTACCGTTCCTGCCGATGCCGATTATCTTCATATCACTACCAACAACACCATCTATGGCACCGAGTTGCGTGAAGACCTCGATGTTAACGTGCCTCTGGTAGCCGACATGTCGAGCGACATCTTCTCTCGCCCAGTTGACGTTTCGAAGTATGCTCTCATCTATGGTGGTGCACAGAAGAACCTTGCTCCCGCAGGTGTTACTTTCATCATCATCAAGAAGGACATCCTCGGCAAGGTTGACCGCGCTATCCCCACTATGCTCAACTACCAGACTCACATCGACAAGGGCTCGATGTTCAACACGCCTCCCGTATTGCCCATCTTTACTGCATTGCAGACTCTGCGCTGGCTCAAAGAGGAGATTGGTGGCGTGAAAGAGATGCAGCGCATCAACGAGGAGAAGGGCGCATGCCTCTACGACGCTATCGACAACAGCCGCATGTTTGTGGGCACTACTCATGTTGATAGCCGCTCGCTCATGAACGTTTGCTTCGTGATGAAACCCGAGTACAAAGAACTTGAGAAGGACTTCCTGGAGTTCGCAACCAGCAAGGGCATCGTTGGCATCAAGGGGCACCGCAGCGTTGGTGGCTTCCGCGCTTCGCTCTACAACGCTCTGCCTCTTGAGAGCGTGAAGGTGCTTGTTGACGCAATGAAGGAATTTGAGAACAATCATTAATTCACACATTATATATAATATAAAGAGTTAGAGGTGAGAGGTGGAAAGTGAAAGGTAAAAAGCCGTTTCACGTTCCAACAATAACCCATAACCCATAACCAATAAACTATAAGAATGAAGATTTTAGTTGCAACCGAGAAACCTTTTGCTGCAGCTGCCGTTAATGGCATCCGCGAAGTTGTTGAACAAGGTGGTCATGAGCTCGTGCTAGTTGAGAAAGGCACTAAGCAGGACATAATCAACGCCGTTGCCGACTGCGCCGGTCTCATCGTGCGCAGCGACAAAGTTGACAAGGAAGTATTTGACGCAGCGCCACAACTTAAGGTGGTAGTACGCGCTGGCGCTGGATATGACAACATCGACCTCGACGAGGCCACCAAGCATGGCGTGTGCGTGATGAACACTCCTGGACAGAACGCCAACGCTGTTGCCGAACTCGTGTTCGGTATGATTGTAAGCCTTATCCGCAACCGCTACAACGGCACTTCGGGCACAGAACTTAAAGGCAAGACTTTAGGCATTCACGCCTATGGTGCTGTGGGTCGCAATGTGGCGCGCATCGCCAAAGGTTTTGACATGAAAGTTAGCGCCCTCGACCCATTCGTTAAGGACGAGGTGATGGAAGCCGACGGCATCATCCCAGTTCACAGTGTTGAGGAGCTTTACAAGAACAACCAGTTCGTGAGCCTCCACATTCCCGCAAATGACCAGACCCGCAAATCGGTGAACCGCGCTCTCCTAGAACTTATGCCTAAGGGTGGCACGCTCATCAACGCAGCACGCAAGGAAGTCATCAACGAGGACGACCTCGCTGCCGTACTCGAGGAACGCGCCGACCTGCGCTACGTCGCCGATGTGAAGCCCGACAACGCAGCCGTTCTCGAGGAGAAATTCCCCGAGAGAGTATTCTTCACCCCCAAGAAGATGGGTGCCCAGACTGCCGAGGCCAACATCAACGCTGGTCTCGCAGCTGCCAACCAAGTGGTAGCCCACCTCAAAGACGGTTTCAACCGCTTCCAGGTGAATAAGTAACCCACGGTTATATATATACACACAAACAAACAGTCCTCATCGATGCTTGGCGTGATGAGGACTGTTTGTTATATTATAAAACGTGTGATCGTTGACCCGAATTTCTTAATCTTTCATATTCTAAATCTCGGTGTGGTTGAGCAACCTGTTGGTTCTGAATCTGTTTCTCAGTCACACTTGGCTGTATCTGCTGCGTCGGCTGTGGCTGCTGCATTGCTGGTGCCGTTTGCGTTTGTTTTTTCGTACTTTGAGGTTTTGACTGAGAACTTGCCACTTTTTTAATCGGTGCTTCCGGCTGTGCTTCCGGCTGTGCTTCCTGCGAGACTTCATCTGTCGAAACTATATCGGTTGATGACACCATTTCGGCACTTTCAGAATCATCGCTACAACTGGATTTGCTTGCTTTCTCCATATTCGAACAGGTGTTTGCCACGATTATCCAAAAAAGCAGGAAAGCGAAAATTGCGGCAATGATGCTCAGTATTTTCTTAACTTTACTCTTCTTGGGCTTTGGTTGATAAAAAGTGCTATCGGAATTAGCATTGACTGGCATGTCCCCAGAAGGAACTTGAAATCTCTGCTCCGGCTCTTGACTGTGAATTAAAGGTGGTGGCGCAATATTTGTCGGCTTTGACACTTTTGGCATTACTGGCACTGCCCTCTCGACAGCTGGCAGGGTCATTTCTTGCATCAGTTCGCCGATTGATGCGGTGCGTTGGTCGCGGCTCATACTCATGGCACGCACCAAGGCATTTTTCACATTATCACTCACTTGAGGCGGGAGAGTGTCTTGCACATAACTTGCCGACATTTTTATTGTCTCTACGGGGTCTTTGCCAGTGAGCAGGTAGAGACAGGTAGCTGCGAATGCATATACATCAAGGCGCGGGTCAAATTCCCTCAAACCCGTGTATTGCTCAATGGGTGAATAACCGGGACTGATGCCGAGCGAAGGTGTTTTGCTGGTGGGAGTGCCACTGCTGTCGAAATGCACAGCGATACCGAAGTCAATAAGCACCGGCTCATCGGTGCCCATATCGTGGTTGCGACGCATCACGATATTGCTTGGCTTTATATCGAGGTGAAGGATGCTATTGTCGTGCAGGCATTGCACAGCATCACCTATGGGACGCATCACTTCCAGCATCTGCCTGTCGGTGAGTGGGCGGCCATTGTCTTTGACGAGAGTTATCAGGTCGCCGCCCTCAAGATATTCAAGCACATAATAGGCTGTGCCGTTGGCCTCAAACACCTCGTTTACATTCACGATATTGTGGTTGAGTTTGCACACCTTTTGAAGTCTTAATCCCTCATTGATGAAGTCTCTGATGCCGTGAAGCACCTCATCGCTCTTGGTTCTTGGCACCACTAGAGTCGCATTGTCGCGGTCATCACGCCAGCAGATGTCGGGAAAATACTCCTTTACCGCAAAATGCACATCAACTGTGATATTGTCTATAAACAGCTTAGTCTTCACCTTATAGGTAATGCCAAAACCGCCTCTACCGAGAATATTCTCTATCACATATTCACGCTTGCCACCTCGCAGAACATAGCCCTGCCCTAGCGCATTCTCATATTGCTTGCTTGTTGCCATAAATTCTTTTTCCTGATTAACTGTTTCAATTTACAAAATTACACATTTTTCCTCATAACCAGCAATGAATATAAATAAAAAAAAAGAAAAATAGGAATTGCGGTGTTATATCCAATCTCATAGGGGATTTGTCCAAGAATGAGTCTCGTAGTACTCCAACAATAAATGGAACGATGCTGTACACATCACATAACATAAACTGAAACCCCACCGGATACAATAGATTACAAGCGCACAAATAACCCTCTAAAGATTAAAATTCCCGCCAAGATAATGCCTGACGGGATTATTGTGAAATTATGGGACACCTGCAAAACCCTGTGTGTTAAATTTTGTTTAGTTGCATCGTTTTGCTC
>CALDIG010000062.1 GCA_937904375.1 uncultured Prevotellaceae bacterium | reverse complement strand
ACGGCGGCTGCAGGGCAGGTGGCGGCTGCGTCATCAATGCCGACGGCTCGGTGACTGCCGATCCCGCACAGCCTTACCTTGTGGCTTATTACAGCTCTTGGGCACAGGAAGGTCCCAGCAACCAGGTTATGTTTGTTGATAAAGACTATAACATGACCTTCACTCCAGTGGGTGTGTATGTTTGCAACCACCCTTGGCCCTATTATGGCTGCTTGCATGGTGACGGCTTCGGTCGCGCTTTTGCTGAGGGTGACTATTTCGAGCTTATCGCTCATGGTGTAGATGCCGAGGGCAACGAGACTACCACCAGCATCAACCTCGTTGAGTTCACTAATGGTGAGCTTCATGCCCTTAACGACTGGACCTTCTTCGACCTGTCGAGCCTGGGTGAGGTAGAGAGCGTTTACTTCACTCTGAATTCTACAGATAGTGGTGCCTATGGCATGAACACCGCCGCTTACTTCTGCATGGACAAGTTTATGGTTGAAGACGGCAATGTAGATACTAACTGCTATCTTGTTGGCACCTTCAACGATTGGAACCAAGAGCCTTATGGTGGTCGCATCGAGTTTGTTGACGGCATGGCAACTGTAGAGCTTGAGGCTGGTGACGAGTTCAAGGTTATCACTCGTGACGAGGATGGCAGCTTGATTTGGCTGGGTGGTGCCGACGATAATAATGTTGGTTACTTCCTCATCAACCAAGACCTCTATAACATTGGTCTCGGACTCACCGATGGCGCAAACTTCCGCATCGAGGAGGCTGGCACCTACAACATGGAGTTGATGTGGTTGAAGAAGGAGGTTGATCTGCCCGACTATCTGCTTGTCACTCCCGCAGAGCCTAACGCAATCAGCACCGTTGGCGTTGACAAGAAGACCGACAACGCTTACTACAACCTCATGGGCGTTAAGTTCAACGGCACGCCAAGCGTTCCAGGTATCTACATCCACAATGGCAAGAAGATTGTGATTAAGTGAGATAGAGACATCTGACACTCCCAAAGGCCACCGATGCTCTGGAAGCATTGGTGGCTTTTTATATGCATTAAACAACAAAAAAAATCAATCTATTAAAGCATAATGATGTGAGAAATGATTTTTTTGTATATCTTTGCACTATAAAACAAAAAACTGTTCAAGATGAAACTGATACTGAACTCTAGAGATGAATTATTGAGCATCGACCTCAGCCAAGTGGTTTATTTCCTTGCCGACGGCAATTTCACACGCATCGTCTTCGACAACAAACTCATCCTCACGGCAGGCATCGGCATGTCGAAGATGGAAAAACTGCTGGCGGAATTTATCACGAAGACACGCTCTCATGTGCTGATGATGCGTGCCGGCAAGAGCCACATCATCAACGTGTCGAAGATTGTTCAGGTCAACGTACTCAAGCAGCAAGTGCTACTCGCCGGAGGCACCGGCATACTGTTCACTGTGAACATCTCCCGCGATGCCGCCAAGCAACTCAAGGAACTCTTGGCAAAAAAGAATTTGTAAAGAAGTCATCAAATCCCCGCAAGTTGTCATTTAATCCCACCATTTGATAATAAAAGCACTATTTAATTTGTTTACCGAGGTGCTGATGGCGTAAATTTGCGGCGTAAACATTTAAAACCACAAAGCTGATGAACACAAATGAAAGACCCGACTTCTACAACGAAGTTGATAATGATGAGATAAATGCAATTATCGACCCTGTTACCAACGACGACATGACCGATAGCACGGAAGTGCATCTGATAGGTGGCGAGGCTCTGGGCGATGATGCAGCCGACTTTGCCCCCGATGCTTTGGTGATGGATATTGACAGCGACAGCGTGTTTGACTTCAATGTCGCTGATATAGATAACGATGGACTCGTCAATGATGTTGAGATTTTAGAACCCGACATCGACACCCTCGATGATCTCGACTATGGTGATGCCATTGTGATGGATGTTGAGAGCGATGGCGATTTTGATTTTGCTATCGCCGATGTCAACAACGATGGCTTCATTGATTCCAGCGATGTCATCGACACACTAGATAACACCTCTAGCGGCGGATATATTGGATATGAAACCTCGGTAGTGGTAGAAGAAGACCCCACTCCAGATGTTCTTCCCGAAGAGCCTATCATCGACGAAGAGCTACCCATCGACGAGGGCGAGCACCCTGAAGTTGTTGAGGAAACCGACCATTTGTACGACCACGATGACAATGGCATTGACATTATGAGCGGCGACCTCGGCGACATCATTTGATGAAGGTTTGTAACTAATAAAACTATTATAACAAAGTATTATCAGAAAAAACACACTACAAAAATATGAAATTTGAGATTTTCACTCCCACAGTAATTCATGAGTTAGGACAAAGAGAGAACCAAGAGGACTCGGTATTTCCCGCTAAGGGAGCTGCCGCCGAGGCCGACAGGTTGTTTCTCGTGTGCGACGGCATGGGAGGCCACGCCAAGGGAGAAGTGGCGAGTGCCAACGTGATTGACGCCATGACAGCATGGATAAGACAACGAACGCTGCCCGACGGCACCGTTACCGATGGCATCATAGAGGATGCCCTGCAAAGTGCCCACAACCGCCTCGACACCCTCGACGACGGTGCCGAGAACAAAATGGGCACCACGCTCACAATGGTGTGCCTGCACCGCGGCGGCGTGGCGATGGGCCATGTGGGCGACAGCCGCATCTATCACATACGTCCGTCGCAGCGCACAATTCTCTATAAATCGATAGACCACTCTCTAGTGTATCAGCTTTACAAAGCCGGAGTCATCAGTTATGAAGAGATGGAAACCTCTCCACAACGCAATGTGATAACTCGCGCCATCATGCCCGGCGAGGAGAACAAAGACAGAATCGACATCGGCCACACCACCAATGTGCAGCCCGGCGACTACTTCTACCTGTGCAGCGACGGCATGCTTGAGGAGATGAGCGACGACCAGCTGCTCGATGTGCTATGCGCCAACTCCAGCGACGTGATGAAGGCGGGCACCTTAGTGTCGATGACCGAGGGCAATAAGGACAATCACACCGCACTGCTCATCAAAATCAAAGACGTGATTGCCGAGCCGGGAGACGAGAATTTGCTAAACGACGAGCACGTCTCACCCTTTAATGAAATGGCAACTGCACAACAGTCTGCCACAAGCACTACACAGCCTATTACCCGAAGACCCGAGAGCGAGGATTATGCCGATGAAATTCTACTACAAGCTGCTCCTCCTGCCCACAATAAAAGCACCAAGAAAGGAGGCAACAAGACCAACAAATTGTTGCTTCTGCTGGTAATCCTCTTGCTGGCACTAGTAGCGGGATTTGTCGTTTACTTCCTGCTTAACAAGGACAAAGGCGACAACAGCGACCGCGATGACAACAGCGACGCACAAAAAATCGAAAAAGTGGAAGACAAGAACCGAAACCACGAAAATCAAAGAGGCTCAGATAATACCCGCCACAACGATAATGGAGAAAGGCATCAGCAAAATAGCGAAAACAAGTCGCCCAAAGAAGGTGCAAACACACCTAATAATAAAGATGTTACATCTCCTCCCCAAGCACAACAGGATAATCAGGAAAATCATGAAACTAAAGTTTTTCCTCCAAAGAAAAAAAATGATGAAAATAATAATACTTCAAATAAGGATTTGACAGACAGAATTAAAAGCAACCCCCAAAAAAAAGAACCTGATAGAAATCCCAAGGAGTCAATCCTAGAATTTTAAAGACCATAAAGAAAACGAGGCGGGACGCAGTGATTAGCGTCTCGCCTCATTAATGTTTCGAAACATGGGTGTGTTAGCGTCACTTTTTGGGCACACCGTTTTTCATGGCTTCAAAGATTTTGGTTTCTAATTCTTCGGCAAGTTCGGGGTTGTCCTCAATCATCTGCTTGGCGTTGTCACGACCCTGGAACTTGGTGCCCTCGTAGGACAACCAAGCTCCGCTCTTGTTGATGATGCCGAACTGGATGCCGAGGTCAAGTATTTCGCCGGTGCGTGAGATACCTTGACCAAAGATTATCTCAAACTCTGCCTTGCGGAACGGCGGTGCCACCTTGTTCTTCACCACCTTGACGCGGGTGAGGTGCCCATACACGTTCTCGCCGTCTTTGAGCTGACCGATGCGGCGGATGTCGAGGCGCACCGAGGCATAGAACTTGAGGGCGTTGCCGCCGGTGGTGGTCTCCGGGTTGCCGAACATCACACCGAGCTTCTCGCGCAGCTGGTTGATGAAGATGCAGGTGGTGTTGGTCTTGGAGATGGTGGCGGTGAGTTTGCGCAACGCCTGCGACATGAGTCTTGCCTGCAGGCCCATCTTGCTCTCGCCCATCTCGCCTTCGATTTCGGCTTTTGGGGTGAGTGCTGCCACCGAGTCGATGACCACGATATCTACCGCCGAGGAGCGGATGAGTTGGTCGGCAATCTCCAGAGCCTGCTCGCCATTGTCGGGCTGTGCAATCCACAGGTTGTTGACATCCACACCTAGCGACTCGGCGTAGAAACGGTCGAAGGCGTGCTCAGCGTCGATGATGGCGGCGATGCCGCCAGCCTTTTGTGCCTCGGCGATGGCATGGATGGCGAGGGTGGTCTTACCGCTAGCCTCGGGACCGTAAATCTCGATGATGCGTCCGCGTGGATAGCCTCCCACGCCCAGGGCATAGTTCAGTCCTATCGACCCGGTGGGGATCACCTCCACGTTCTCGATGTTGTCGTCACCGAGTTTCATGATTGAGCCGCGACCGTAGGTCTTGTCAATCTTGTCCATCGCCACTTGCAGGGCTTTGAGCTTCTCGGGAGAGGGAGCGACGCGCTGTGGCTGCTCCATTATCCCTTCGTTGTTTAAAATTTCGTCATTCATAGTAGTAAGTTTATTTTTATTATTTTGAGAATTTTCTTTATTAATCCTTCATTAAATCAAGAATCTGGTTGGCACTGTCTTTGGTGTTCACCTTGTTGATGATGTGAGTGATGGTGCCTTGCTCGTTGGCGATGAAGGTGGTGCGCACAGTGCCCATATAGGTGCGACCCGCCATCTTCTTCTCTTGCCACACGCCGAAGGTCTGGTTTAACTTGAGGTCCACATCGGCGATGAGCGGGAAGGGGAGGTTGTGCTTAGCGGCAAACTTCTCGTGCGATGCCGCACTATCCTTGCTAACTCCCACGATAGCGAAGCCCGCTTTGAGCAATTTGCCGTAGCCTTCGCTCAGGCTGCACGCCTCGGCAGTACAGCCGGGAGTGTTATCTTTGGGATAGAAATATATCACCAGTTTTTTGCCGGCGAAGTCACTCGCCTTAATCACGTTACCCTGAGCGTCGGTGCCCAGGATTTCGGGAATTTTGTCTCCTATTTTCATAATGTGAGTTTAATTTGATGTTGCAAAGTTAATATGTTATGCGTGCAAAAACAACGCCCATGCATGCGAAATTATTTTAATCAGATGGTTTTTCCCTGCTTTTATTGTCTTTTTCGTAGTTTTCAAGTGCTTTTTTCAGCTCGTCAACGATTTGCGCTTTGAGTTCTGGCGGTTTCAGTATCTCAATGCTGCTTCCATGCGAGAGCAACCGCTCGCGCAGGTCGTAGGTATTGCGCATCTTGTAGTGGAAAATCGAGTAGTCATCGTGCAACTCCTCTTGCTGTGAGGGATGCAGCGGCAAAGCCCTGAGGTATTTCGCCTGAGTAGATTCTGCCTTGATGACGATGCGCTTAGGTTCATCCTCATTGGTGGTGATGCCATAGCAGTCGGCAAAAAAGTCCTCGGGAACGAAACTTTTAGGCATCTTAAACGTGGAGTCGGTGATTGTGACACTCGACATGCGGTCGAGCGAATAGGTCTTGATTTTCTTATCGACGGTATTGTAGCCTATCACATACCACAGCTGGTTGAAAATCTTGACGAAATAAGGCTCTATGACGATGCCGTCTTGCCGGTTCACGCGCTGATAGCTCTTGTAGCTGAACTTGATGCGACGGTTGTGGCGCATGGCATCGATAATCACCGGCAAGAACTCGCGTGCCGACGGCACATACTCGAGCAAGATGCGCGTCGAAAGGTCGGCCGAGCTGCTCACCATACCACTTATCGACATGGAGTCGAGCAGCCACTGCTGACGCTTGCCAGTAGTGTCGGAAGCGTCGTGCGAAATGTAATATTCGTAAGTCGAGGAGTTGAACTCGATGTCGATGCCCAGCGTGTCGGCGATGCCGTTGCGGTAGTTGTAGAACGAGCGGCGCGGCAGCGGACTGCCGTCACTGAACTCGCTCTCCATCCATAACTCATTAAGCCTCTCACGCGTGATGGCGCCATGCCGCTCTATGGTATCGACCATCCAAATGTATTTATTGATGAGATTTTTAGCCATTGGTATTGTTTTTAGTTCTTTTTATGTGTGTTGCGTTGTCAACGCAACACACGGGACTCATTTCTCCTTGGGAGTGCTCCTTTTGAAAATAAACAGCCCCAGCATAGTGAGGGCGGCGTTGAGCAGCAGCAGCTCGAAACCAATGGTGTAGTCAAACTGTTGCTTGAGCCACCACTGGATTACCCAGCTCAGTACAGGCGCGGCGATGCACACAATAGGCACCATCTTGTCCTTGACACCAGCCTTGCACATCATGCCGTAGGCAAAGAGGCCTAGGATGGGACCGTAGGTGTAGCTGGCGATGGAATAGACGGCACTGATGGCGTCGCTGTTGCTGAGGAAGTAGAACACGATTATCACGATGCCCATGCCCACTGCCATAGCCACATGGACTAACTTGCGGGTCGAGGCAAGCTTTTTCTCGTCTTGCTTCTTGTCGGCACCGAGAATATCTACTGTAAACGAGGTGGTAAGAGAGGTGAGGGCAGAGCCGGCGGCCGAGTAGGCAGCGGCGATAAGCCCAATGATGAAGAAGATGCCGGCTATCACGGGAATGCCGTCACTCCAGATCACCGAGCCAAAGAGCTCGTCGCTCTTCTCGGGCATCGCCATGCCTTTAGACTTGGCATACATCGAGAGAAGAGTACCCAAAATAAGGAACAGCCCAATCACAAAGATTTGCGTTATGCCGCTCACTATCATACCCTTTTGCGACTCCTTGGCGTTGGGGCTGGCGAGCGTGCGCTGCATCATGTCCTGGTCGAGACCGGTCATGGCGATTGCCATGAAGATGCCGCCTATAAACTGCTTCCAGAAGTAGGTGCCTTCTTTGGGGTTGTCGAAGAAGAAGATGCGCGAACTCTCATCGCTAGACACCGCTTTGCACATCTCACCGAAGTCATACCCTAAGCCCTTGGCGATAAAATAGATGCAGAGCACCACGCTGGCGATTAGGCAGAAACTCTTGAGGGTGTCGGTCCATATAACTGTCTTCACACCGCCTTGCAGGGTATAGAGGAAGATGAGGGCTGTAGTGACGATAACGTTCAACACGAATGGAATGCCCAATGCGTCAAAGACCAGCAACTGCAACGTCACGCACACCACATAGAACCTGACGGCGGCTCCCAGCATCTTGCTGATGAAGAAGAACCAGGCTCCCGTTTTGTGGGTGTCGCTGCCAAAGCGCTCCTCTAGGTAACCGTAGATCGACACCAAGTGTCGTTTATAAAACAGCGGTATAAGAACGTAGGCAATCACAAAGTAGCCCACAAGGAATCCGAGCACCATCTGCAGGTAGCTGTAACCTTTGGCAAGTACCATGCCCGGCACTGAGATGAAAGTCACGCCCGAGATTGGTGCGCCTATCATGGCTATGGCGACGATGAACCACGGCGCTTTGTTGCCGCCAGTGAGAGCGTCCTTGCTGTCGCTCTTGCGGGTGGCGAACCACGAAATCAAAAACAGTAGAATGAAATAGCCAACTATTGTGGCGATAATAATCCAAGGGGTAGTCATTGTTAAGTGTTAAGTGTTAAGTTTAAAGTGTTAAGTGTTAAGTTGCCTCGTCTTCTTGTCCTCTTATCTTCTTGTCATCTCGTCATCTCGTCTTCTTGTCTTCTTGTCTTCTTGTCTTCTACTCTGGATAAAGCAGATAGGGGCGGCGTTGCTCCTTGAAGCGTTTCACGTCGTCCTGCCAGCGGGTGCGGATTTCGTCGGCGGTCTTGCCCTGCTGAATCATCTCGCGGATATAGGTCTGGCCAGCCAACTTATCAAAGAACGGCGTGAAGAACTTGTCGCCAATCTTGAGATTGTTGTATGCGTCAATCACATATTCGAGGTTCATGCCCTGGGCTATCACGTCCTCGGCGTTGAGGTTGTGCAGGTCCACGCCGTGGCACAGTTTGTCCATCTGCGGTGGTGTCTTGGCACCGGGGCGGCTTGTGGGGGTGAACGAGAAGTTGTAGCCCTTCATGTCGGGGTGGCCATAGACCTGGAAGGGCCAGTCGGTGCCGCGACCCAAGCTCACAGGCGTGCCCTCGAAGTAGCAGGTGGAAGGGTAGAGGTAGATGGAGAGCATATTGGGCAGATTGGGCGACGGCGCGATGGGAAGCTTATAGCGTGTCTGGTGCGTGTAGTTCTTGCACGGAATCACGGTTAGCTTAATCTTCTTGCCGTCTTTGAGCCAGCCCTCGCCGTTGGTCATCAGCGCTATCTCGCCCATAGTCATGCCATGCACGGTGGGGATGGGGAGCCATCCCACGCCACTCTTGAGGTTCATGTCGAGAATGGGACCGTCAACCGTCATGCCGTTGGGGTTGGGGCGGTCAAAGACGATGAACTCCTTGTCGTAGGCGGCAGCGGCATCCATCATGTTTACCATAGTGATATAATAGGTGTAGAATCGCAAGCCCACGTCCTGGATGTCGGTGACGATAACGTCGAAGCGGTCCATGGTCTCTTTGCTCGGCATACGGCTCTTGCCCTCATAGAGCGAGGCGATGGGTATGCCTGTCTTCTCATCGATGCTGCTTTTCACATGCTCACCGGCGTCGGCATTGCCACGGAAGCCATGCTCGGGCGAGAAGATGGTGGTGACGTTCAGCCCCATCTCAAGCATCAGGTCGAGGGTGTGCTTGTCGTGAAGATATCCCACCACACCCGTCTGATTGCTCAGCAACGCGATGCGCTTGCCCTTGAGCAACGGCAGGTACTCGGCAGTGCGCTCGGCACCCACCACCACCGTCTCCGGCGGTAGGGAATTGGGGCACTTCTCGTCGCAAGTCATCACCTGTGCCTTGCAAACTAAAGCACTGACAAAAAGCAAAATAAACAATATTTTCAAGTATCTCATAATAGTGGAATTTTCAATCAACAAAATTAGTGCAAGTTGAGAGCAGAACAAAATAAAAAATAAAGATTTTTTATTTTTTATGCCTCGACGCAGCCTAATTTATGCAAAGATACTGTTTTTCGACCACAACCACTTGCCCATTATTCATAAAAAATGTTATAGCACTAAAAAATCGACCCTTCACTCTCGTAAAAGGGTCGATTTTGTGTATTCGCATTTAGTCTGGTGGGTTCTATAAATAGCTTAGCCACCGTCTTCGCACCGCGTTATTTATCGACAGGCACTGTTCCCTCAATCTTGTAGATCTCTTGCTGATAGTCGGCAGCCTTCTGCTCGGCTTTCTTGCGTTTATCAACCGCCTTATTGTAGTCGTCACGGGCTTTCTCGGCTTTCTTCTCGGCATCTTTCACTTTCTGCCGGGCTTTCTCTAACTCTTTGTCGGCATCCGAAATCTTCTTCTCGGCTTTCGCCTCATCTTTGCGGGCTTTCTCTAAATCCTTGATGGCATCGCTGTGCTTCTTGTAAAGCTCGCTTTTTGCCTTAGATTCCTTACTCACATCATTGAGATCCTTAGTGGATGCTGCTGCGTTAAAGCTGATGCTCAACGCTAAAATAAAAGTTGATAATAATGCTAATTTCTTCATGTTTATAAAAAATTAAAAAGTTAATAATCTAAACTGGCAAGCCGACGAGTAACAAGCCAACAAGGCAATTGTTGTTGCTGACGATTCCCGCCTCTTGTTATAATTTTTATTTCATTCAACGTGCAAAGATACAAAAAATATTATCTCATTAGCAAATTATTGTCGCAATATCATTCAAACAGCCTCTCCAACGCCCATTAGGCAAGGGCAATTTTCAAGAATTTTCCATATTTTTTGGGTGTTAAAAAATAATGTGTTAACTTTGCAACATTTCAAGTAAACTGGTTTAATCAAATTATGAACATATTTTTGAAAGAATTTAGTGAAAAGCTTTTCCTATTAATCGCAACACTTTTCATCACCGTGCCTTATGTTTTTGCTGATGAGGGGAATGACACCACCAAGCACAATCCGGCAGAGTATCTCTCCAACACGTTACCGGTGTTGTATATCAACACCGATGATGAGGAACCGATAACAAGCAGGACTAATTATGTTGATGGAGAATACTACCTCGACGCCAATGGCTGTGCCGGCTACGAATCAATAGGTACCGCCGAGAACCCGTTGCCATTAGAGATTAAAGGACGCGGCAATTCAACATGGCATTTTCCCAAGAAACCTTACCGATTGAAACTGGACACTAAAATGCCCTTGCTAGGAATGCCCAAAAGCAGGCATTGGATTTTGCTGTCGGGCTATCATGAATGGCTCGCCGGGCATGGAAAAAATTACCTGTGCATGAAAATCAGCGAGAAACTGGGAATGCCCTACACCACGCGATGCGTGCCATGTGAGGTGGTGCTCAATGGCGACTACATAGGCTTATATTTTCTCACGGAGCAGATAAGAGTAGCAAAAGAGCGAGTAAATATCACCGAACAAGACGATGGGGAAACCGACCCCGCTTTGATTACAGGTGGTTGGTTGCTAGAGCTTGACAATTATAACGATAAATGTCAAATACGTTTCAGAGATATAGGAACCGGCAAACCGATGAGGGTCACTTATCATTCTCCCGAAGAGTTGTCGGGCGAGCAAAAGACCTACCTTACCGAATTGATTAATAATGTTAACGAATCGGTGAACAGCACTAACTATGAAAGCCGGCGGTGGGAAGAATACATCGACATTGATGCTTTAGCACGATTTTATGTGTTGCTTGAGGTAATCGATGACCAAGAAGGATTTAGTGGCAGCTGCTGGTTCTCGAAAGAGCGCGGAGAGAACACCAAACTGGTGTGGGGACCATATTGGGACTCGGGGTCTGCACTAGGAAACAGAAATATTACGGGTGTTCCTGATTTCTTCTATAATGACCAAGAAAACTCGAAACGAAACTGCTGGATCAGCAATATCGTGAATTTTCCGCGCTTTCAAATTGCCTGCCGCAAATGGTGGAAAAAATATAGAGACGAGGTGTTCCCCACTATGCAGCAAGAGGTTGATGATTTCGGGCTATTGACCGAACAAGCTCTTGCCTGCGATTACCTAAGGTGGGGAGATGAGTCGGCCACCAACCCCGAGCGTTACAGAAGAAATTTCATGATTGCACTTCAAAACAAGCGCGACTTCTTGATCTCTAAATGGGACGTGCCCGCCTACGAGATTAACTGGGCGACATATTACAGCGATGTGGATCTTTCTTTGCCACAAGGCGTTCAGGCTTTCTTGGTGAATGATGTCACGGGGGCTTATCTTGACATCTCCCCTATCGATTACATTCCCGCCAAAGTGGGAGTCCTTCTATATGGCATCAGCGAGATGGAAGACTTCACTCCCACTCCATATTGTGGCATGCCTCAAAAGGTTTTTAGCAAACTAATCGGCAGTATTGAGCCGCAGACGGTAGCCGACGGATTTGTGATGCACGACAACAGGTTTGTTCTCGCACCTGCCGGCACGCCCATCGAGCCACACCGATGCTATATACCGGCAACAAGTGATTATAGCACACCAACTATCGTCAACATCGAGCCCCGCAACACTGCCGATGTCAATTGCGACGGGGCGGTAACCAGCTATGATGTTGTCGCGATTTACAACTACCTGCTCAACGGCGATGAAACCTATATCGACACTATTGATGTGAATGGCGACGGCTCTATTACCGGTGCCGATATCACGGCCATTTACGATATCATGCTTGGAAACTGAGGTTGTTAGTCTTTGGTTATACTTTTAAAATGAACGTGATAGACAAACTGATATTGTTAATAGCTCTTTTGGGAACATCCTTCTTGCCTCTATCTGCCGAGGAGGATGCCGACACAACAAAACACACCCCTGAAGAGTACCTTTCTAACACTTTGCCGGTGTTATATATCAACACCGACAATGAGGAACCTGTCATTGACAAAACCGAATATATCAACGGCGAATACTACCTCGATGCCAATGGCTGTGCCAGCTATGTATCAATAGGCACCGCCGAGAACCCCTTGCCATTAGAGATTAAAGGACGCGGCAATTCAACATGGCATTTCCCAAAGAAGCCCTACCGCTTGAAGTTGGACACTAAAATGCCCTTGCTAGGAATGCCCAAGAGCAAGCACTGGTTACTCATGGCGGCCTATGCCGACTGGCTGGCGCATGGCCGAGACTATCTTAACTTCAAGATAAGCGAGAAACTGGGGATGCCTTACACCACGCGATGCGTGCCATGTGAGGTGGTGCTCAACGGCGACTATATTGGCATGTATTTTCTTACTGAGCAAATAAGGATTGACCCGGATCGTGTAAATATTAAAGAGCAAGATGATGAAGAAACCAATCCGACATCGGTAACCGGTGGATGGCTTCTGGAAATTGACAACTATCGACAGTCTAATCAAATAAGGTTTGTCGATATCAATAAACCCAAACACTTGATGAGTGTCACTTATCATAAACCAGAGGAGTTGTCGCAGGTGCAATTGGATTATTTGACCGACCTTCTGAACAAGGTCAATCTATCGGTCAACACCGACGACAAGACAAGCAGAGAATGGGAGAGATATATCGACATTGATGCGTTGGCACGATTCTACATGCTGCTTGAAGCAATCGATGATCAGGAAGGCTTTAGCGGCAGTTGCTGGTTCTCAAAAGACCGTGGCGAAGACGCAAAGCTGGTGTGGGGTCCTTATTGGGACTCTGGGTCGTCGCTAGGAAACAGAAACATCAATGCCGAAGACCAAAGTTTCTTCTATGAGAATGAGCCTGACTATGCCTACAATCACTGGATTGGAGAGATTGTTAAATTCCCGCGTTTTCAGGTTGCATTAAAAAAATGGTGGAAGAAATACCGCGACGAGGTGTTCCCTACCATGCAAGCCGAGGTAGATGCCTACGGGCAGCTCACCGAGGCAGCTTTGACTAGTGATTATCAGCGATGGGGCGACAAGTCGGCAACGCAGCTGTGGTATTATAGAGATAAATACGTTAGGTTGCTAGGCAATAAGCGTAACTTCTTAATCTCGAACTGGGATGTGCCTAATGATGATATTAACTGGACAACTTACTACAGCGATGTGGCTCTCGCTTTACCACAGGGTGTGAAGGCCTATGTGGTTAAGGAGATTGATGACAATGATGATGGTGATGACGACGATGATGATAATGGCATCGAGTTGTCTGAAGTAAATTATATACCAGCTAATGTGGGTGTCCTGTTATTCGGAATTTCAGACTTTGATGAGATTGATACTACACCCTATGAAAACCGCGATGCCGAAGAAATCAGCAGCTTATTGGTTGGAAGCATAGAACCACAAGTGGTCGATGACGGATATGTGCTTCACAACAACCAGTTTGTTCTTGCCCCTGCCGGCACTCCCATCGAGGCTCATCGATGCTATATCCCGGTTAATAGCGACGAAAGTACCCCAACAATAATTGAGATAGCTAAAAGTCCTGACCCACACACCGCAATCAATAATGTGAAGATTGAAGATACTGCAGTTAAAGTTTACCCCAATCCCACGAGCGACATAGTTCATGTGGAAAGCAATGATTTGACATCAGTATCTGTTTTTTCCATTAACGGTAGTGAGTTATTGTCCCATCAGGCAAATGGAGATAACAAAGTGGTTATCAGTTTAGGAACGCTGCCCAGAGGGGTGTACTTCTTGAAAGCCATCACTAAGAATGGAGAGGCTGTAAAGAAGTTAATCATAGAGTAGTATTTCTTTACAACCACTTATGGTGGGTTCTATAAATTAACTTGTGATGTTTTTGTTTTTTTTCAAGCAGATACGAAGTTAAAGCAGCAGCGGCATAGCGGGCTATGTTGCAATGATTTAACGCAGCAGATGCCGAAAAGAAACAAAAACAGCCAAGAACCCATCTCAATATTTTATTAATTTATAGAACTCACCTTATATTAAACAGCACCACAAAAGTTTGACATAAAACTCTTGTGGTGCTGTTAGCTTTTAATGACTCTATGCAAAAAAAAAACTTCATAACCCAGGTTTTGCCAATCTGCCTCGAACCAGTGAAATTGTATGTAATTATTTGACAAAAAACAGGTTTATTGTAGCTGTTTTAGTGCTTAGCTCACTTCGACCGGCAAACTCGGCGGCCAGCGCAAAATCCCCCGCCTGAGCAACAACCGCACCGTCATGAACCAAATGCTTTCGCTAATGCATAATGCACAATGCATAATGCATAATTGTGCTGCGCTTTATTAATTTTCAATTCAGCAATTTTCTCCCATTACGAAAAATTTCGTAACGAAAAATTTCGCAATATGGAGAAAAAGGCTTATCTTTGCGAAAGATTTCGTAACGAAAAATTTCGCAAGTCATGAAAAATCCATTCAAATTTGGCACGATAGTAGAGGATGAGTTCTTCACTGATCGAGTTACTGAACTGAGATATGTTGAGCAAAAGCTTAATAGTGAGAATCATATTATCTTGATTAGTCCTCGCAGGTTTGGTAAATCGAGTCTCGTCATGAAGGCCGTGAAAAGCAGTGGTCGTCCATTCATTATGCTTAATCTTCAAAAAGTGGTGAGTATTCAAGACCTTGCTAGCAATCTGCTCAAAGAAACTTTCAAACTCTATCCCTGGGAGAAGATCAAGCACATAATGACTCACTTCCGCATTATTCCCACCATTTCTACCAATCCGATGGGTGATGGAATTGACGTGTCGTTCCATCAAAGCACCAATGGTGTAGTGGCTCTTGAGGACGCCATGATGACAATAGAGCGTGTAAGCACTCCCGAGAAGCGCATTATAGTGATACTTGATGAGTTTCAAGAGATAATGTCGATAGGCAAAGGTCTAGATAAGCAGTTGCGCGCAATCATGCAGCTTCAGCACAACATAAATTATGTGTTGCTTGGTAGTCAGGAATCTATGATGACCGAAATTTTTGAACGCAAACAGTCGCCATTTTACCATTTTGGCACTCTAATGCGGTTGAAGAAGATACCCTACGAAGATTTCCATGCCTATATCACAGAAAGATTAGAACCTGTTTTGGCGGAGCAGAGCGAGAGTGTTGCCAGCGAAATACTGGCGATAACAAAATGTCATCCTTATTACACTCAGCAACTATCGTCACAGGTGTGGGAACTCGCGCATTATGAGGGCGTTAGTGATCGCGCTGTGGAGATGGCTGTAGAACGCTTGACCGACATTCACGACTTGGATTTTGAGCGCCTGTGGGTGGGTTTCAACAAGGTGGACCGTCGAGTCCTTAAAGCATTGTGTGTTGGAGAGGTGAGTCTGTCCTTTTCGGAATTGCCAACAAGCACCACATATAGTGCCGTCAAGAGGCTGATGAAAAAAGGCTTTGTCATAAGAGAAGAAACCTACGAGGTTGAAGACCCATTCTTCAAGCGGTGGATAGAGAAGAATCAATTATAGAAATCGCTAAAAAACTATTTGGCAAAGATTTAGACAATATTTCCAGTATTAAGCAAAAAAACTTTACTATATGGATATAAATAAATATGTTGAAGAGTTGAACAGGCAATACCATACTGGTTTGGCTCGAGAGCACTCATATCGTCCTGCGTTGAAAGAGTTATTGCAGAGTTTGCTCCCAAATATGGTTGTGACTAATGAACCTGCTCGCTTTGAGTGTGGTGCTCCTGACTTTATCATATCTCGTGAGAAAGACAATCTTCCTATTTTCTTTGTTGAGGCAAAGGATGTGGGAGACACCGACCTAGATGGCAATAGAGAAAGCCAGCACAAAGAGCAGTTTGACCGTTATAAACAGGCGCTTGACCATATTTTCTTCACTGATTATCTTGATTTCCACTTATATGAAAATGGCGAGTTTGTTGATAGCGTTAGAATTGCCGATATAAAGGGCGACAGAATTGTGGCTATCAATGAAGTGGAAGATAAGTTTTTGGAGCTGATACAGCATGTGTCCAATTCTGCGATGCAGAGAATATCTTCTGCATCTAAACTGGCAAAACTTATGGCGGGAAAAGCACGTCTTTTGGCTAATATTATCAAAACTGCCATGGAAGACAATGCTCAAACTTATGCTAATGATAATCTTCAAGCACAGTATAAAGCCTTTAAAGACATATTGATACACGACTTGGAACAAGATGAATTTGCCGATATTTATGCACAGACTATAGCATACGGCATGTTTGCCGCACGGCTGCATGATGATGACACACACGAGAGTTTTAGTCGTGAAAAAGCTGCTCGCTTGATTCCAAAATCAAATCCATTTTTACGGCAGTTCTTTAATCATCTGGCAGGAAACGACCTTGACGAGCGCATTTCGTGGGTTGTAGATGATCTTGTTGCTTTATTTGCAGCAACCGACATACGAAGGATTATGACATCATACGGCAGAAACAAACGCCATCACGACCCTATGATTCACTTTTACGAGGATTTCCTTGCAGAATATAATCCAGCACTAAGAAAGTCAAAAGGTGTTTGGTACACGCCACAACCTGTTGTAAGATTCATCGTGCGTGCGGTCGATGAAATTCTTCAGAGAGATTTTGGATTAGAAGAAGGATTAGCCGACTATTCCATGATAAAGCGAGAGGTTGCTGCTGAGCAGAGCTTTGACAATCGCACCAATGACGGCATGAAGCATATCATGAAAAGTTTTCATCGCATTCAGATACTTGACCCTGCCACTGGAACAGGCACTTTCTTAGCTGAAGTAATAAATCATATTTACGACCGATTTCGTAATCAGCAAGGCATTTGGCAACAATATGTTGAGAATCACCTGATTCCTCGTCTGCATGGATTTGAGGTTTTAATGGCTTCTTATGCGGTAGCTCATCTTAAACTTGATATGCTTCTTGGAGAAACAGGATATCAACATAAAACAGACAAGCGATTACACGTTTATCTAACCAATTCTCTTGAAGATAGTAACAGCGAACCACGTTCATTATTTTCTCAATGGCTTGCTAGAGAAGCTGCTGAAGCAAACGTCATTAAACGCGACTATCCTGTAATGGTGATAATTGGTAATCCACCATATAGCGGAAAGAGTAAGAACAAAGGAAAATGGATCATGTCATTGATGGAGAGTTACAAGAAAGAACCTGGTGGTAAGGCTAAATTGAACGAACGAAACCCAAAATGGCTGAACAATGACTATGTTAAGTTCATACGTCTTGCCCAAGATTATATAGACAAAAATGGTGAAGGTATCATTGGTTTCATAAACCCTCATGGTTATCTTGATGATCCTACGTTTAGAGGTATGCGGTGGAACTTGCTGAAAACATTCGATAAAATATACACGATTGACCTGCATGGTAACAGCAAGAAGAAAGAAACATGCCTAGATGGGAGCAAAGACGAGAATGTGTTTGACATCACGATAGGTGTGAGTATCAACCTTTTTGTTAAGACAGGTAAGAAAGCCAAGGATGAACTAGGAAGGATGTACCATAAAGATTTGTATGGATTACGCCAAAGCAAGTATGATTTTCTTGATGATGCTACAATTGAAAGCGTCGGTTATAAAGAGATTACTCCACAAGCACCTATGTATTTCTTTGTGCCTAAGGATTTTGAATTGGAAGGAGAGTATAATCAAGGAATAAGTGTTGTCGATTTGTTCTCAATAACAAATGTTGGAGTGTTTACTGCAAATGATAAAGTTCTTATAAGTCAAGACAAAGAAACTCTTTGCGATAATGTTAGAGACAATTACCATATAGAGGTATCAGATTTACGCATAAGTAAGGTTACCTATCGGCCTTTCGATAATCAATATATATACTATGACACAAAACTTGTAGAACGTTCTCGCGAGAAAATAATGTATCATATGCGGTATAAAGATAATATGGCTCTTTTAGTGGGAAGACAAGGCCAGGTGTGCGGCAATAACATTTGGAATCTTGTATATACTGCAAAAGGAATAATTGATTTAAATGTTTTCTATAGAGGTGGTGGAAATGTTTTCCCACTTTACCTCTACCAAGAAAACCTTGGTGAAAAAGAGCGTATTGTCAACTTCAATAAAGACTTGTATAAAAAGATTGCCGAAAGGCTGAATTACCAACCATGCTATGATGACAAAATTTTTATAACACCTACAAGTGACTATGATGGAGTACTTTATCCCCAAGCTCTTTTTGATTATATCTATGCTGTGCTTCATTCTCCAAGCTATCGTGAGTGCTATAAGGAGTTTTTGAAGATAGATTTTCCACGCATACCCTATCCCAACAATGCTGAGACATACCATAATCTTGCAAGCAAAGGAGCACAATTACGCCACTTGCACTTAATGGAGAGTTTGCCAAATGAAACAGGGGTTACGTTTCCAGTAGCAGGCTCGATGCAGGTTGACTGTTATCGATGGCATAATGATAGGGTGTATATCAATGCAGACCAATACTTTGAGAATGTGCCAGAATCAGCTTGGAAATTCTACATTGGTGGCTACCAACCAGCACAAAAGTGGCTTAAAGATAGGAAAAGTCGTACTTTGAGTTTCGAGGATGTGAAGCATTATGAACGTATCATTTATGTGCTTCTTCAGACAGCACAAATAATGTCTGAAATAGATGCTCTTATGTTACAAGATAAGTGTCAGTAAATAACCTCTATTATAGATAATTTACCGCACTGTTCAGCAATTTTCTCCCGTTGCGAAAAATTTCGTAACGAAAAATTTCGCAATGAGAGGAAATGGCTTGATTAAATCCACTTCCATACCCATTGAGCCAGTGGTGCGGGACAACTGAGCAGCCCATCGTTGCTCTGCAGGTTGAGCATTGAGAAACGAATGCGGTATTTAGGGTGGTATTTGTTATTATACACCGACAGACTTCTACCACTGATGTTTCCCTCGGCTTTAACCTCTATTGGAATTATCTCGTCTTTCCATTGCACTACAAATTCTACCTCTGCTGTGCTGCTTGGAGATCAGTAGTGATGATGTTTCTTTTAATTTTCATATAATTTACACTTTTAACTGCGGAAAAGTGTTGTTGATTTACACTTTTCTGCACTTGTGAGTGTGTTTTTCATCGTTTTCATTGTTTGACAAGTTTGGCAAAATGTTTTCCGGGTTAAATAACTTGTCTGATGGCATTATCGAAGTCTTTGGCACCACCGGTTTCGTTAAAGAGTTTCTTGAGCAGGCGCACACGGGTGTTGGTGATGGCTTGTGGAGTGGAGATGGTCAACGTCGCGATTTCGGTGGGCAGGAAATTATGTATAGTGAGCAGGCACACCATCTGCTCTTTTGAGTTTAGTGATGACAGCAACTCACGCAATTTGGGGTTTTGTGCATAAGCTAGTTGCGCCAGTTTGTTGGCATCTTCATCGGCGGCGGGTTGACCTTTGTTGGCCGACGCATGCAGGTGTGAGACAGTCTCCTTCATCAGCAGGGAGTTCTCGCGTTGCTCGCGTTCCTTCTGTCGTCGCATCTGTGTTAGTTTGGAGCGTGTGAGATTATATTGCTGCTGACTCTCGGCAAAGCGGGCATTGAGCTTATCGATGCGATGGCGAGTGTACCATATTATAATAGCCGACGCTATCATCAAGAATATGATGGCGGCAAGCAAGGCGATAACTGTCCTGTACTGCTTGCGCTCTTTCACCTGCTCATCATATTGTGTCATCATATCGACGATACCGGCAGCATCTTTGCGCTCGTATAGACCGCGATACACCTCGTTGAGTCGTTGGCTATACTCTGCCACATTCTCCGTGTCGCCTTGCCTTTTCATGTGTTCTATTAACAGCTGGTGTGACTGGATGGCGACATCGGGTGAGAGAGAAGTGGTCAACCTGTACCATTGTATTATAGCCGATGCCGTGTCACCTTCCTGCACGTAGATGTCGGCCAGGAGTTTGTCCCCTCGGTCGGTTGGAGAAATGTGCGTTGATTCGGTCAGTAAACGTTTAGCCTCTTCTTTCTTTCCTGTCTTCATTAGATAGCTGGCATTATTTACAAGATAGTTGGCTCGTACATCGCCCTGGGTGCTGTCAGCAAGAGGTTTGGCTTGTTCTAAATAGTATTTCAGACTGTCGTTCTCACCCAACACATCAAATGTCGTGGCGATGTTGTTAAGTGTCTGCACTATCCACTGCTTATTATCAACTTGCTGAGCCGATTTCAATGCCTGCTTGTAATAGCGTAATGTAAGGATGTAGTCGCCCACATTGTCGCTCACGTCGCCTAGCACCGAATAGAGATACCAGTCAAAATCAGGTTTATGCAGGTTTCCAGACATTTGCTCGGCTTGTTTCATCGACAGAATCCCCTCGCGGGTCTTCTGCTGTTGGTACAGGATAATCCCATGATGCAGCATCGCTCGGGCAAGATGTTCATCGTCGCCACGTCGCTCGAAATACTTCCTGCTTGCCTTAATTAACGAGTCTGAACCAATATAGAGTCCGCTACGATGAAGGGCTTCGGTGTAGAGAAGACCATAGAGGGCGCGGTCGGCCTCACTCATCGAAGTGTCGTTCCATTTTGGAGCCAGCATTCCCACCACCGAGTCGGGCTGAGTGAATACAATCTGCTCGGCTTTAGTCAACAATTCGTTGTGGGACTGCTCATGCGAGCAGCCCACAACGATAATAAGGATAATTAAACATAAAATGTTCCTCATTTCTTGATAGAGAATACTATAGGTATTGTGTAGTTTACTCTCACTGGTCGCCCTTTTTCCTTTCCGGGTTTCCACTTGGGCATGGTTTTCACCACTCTTACGGCTTCGGCGTCAAGCGAGGGAAATACTTTCCTTGCAACTCTCACATTAGAAAGGCTGCCATCGGTTTCTACCACAAACATGACCATAACCCTGCCACCCACATCTTGTTTAATAGCATCTTTCGGATAATTAATATTGGCGTAGAGAAAATCATACATGGCTGTTACGCCGCCAGGAAACTCCGGCATCACTTCCACCTCATCATAGACATTCTGGTTACTCTGCGATACAACTGTTTTCTGTGCGCTCGCCGTCATGAAGCAAACAATTGCCAACATAGACATTAAAATCAATTTTTTCATTTTCTTAATTCTTTAATAGTTCAACAATCGGGTTGTCTGTCCGGACGATGCAAAAGTAGATATTGCCAAGAAATGCCGCAAGAAATTTATTACACAATATTACACCCGGCACAAAAAAGTGCAAAAAAGTGCCGAAAAAGAGTACAAGACATTATTTTTTCGACACTTGTGGGTGTAAAAGTAGTGTTTTTCTATGAAATCGCCAATTATTTTTGGAGAAAAATATTCAAGTAATGAATCGATGCAATAAATGACGGCTTTAGCACTTCTTGTTCTAGCAATTTAAGGATCAACCCTAAATTTCTTTGAAAAAAAGAGAAGATAAAGTGTGAAATTGAAAAAATGAATTATTTTTGCATATTAATTCCAAAAAACAGTTGGCTGGGCATTGAATATTTTATATTTTTGCAGAAGATACCCTAAATATTTTTTATAACCATTAATAATTTTGCGTATGAAAAAGATTTTTACATTAGCACTGATGTTGTTTTGCGCTGGCTCGATGATGGCAAATTGGCAGCCCAGCGACACCGAAGCAATCCAACTTGATGCCGAAGGCACCACAGGTCAAGTTCAAATGAAAACAGTGAGAACCGATGATGGCAAGATTATCTTGAGCTGGCTACGTTCGGAGCGTGTTGATAATGTGTTCTCTTATCAGCTGCATCTGCAGATTTTTGACGCTCAAGGCAATGCCATGTTTGGTGACGAGGGCATTATCGTGTGTGACAAGCGCACCCGCACTTGGACCACCGACTATGCATTGACGCTGGCAGCAAACGGCGACATCCTCCTAGCCTATACCGACATCCGCAATGATCCTACCGAGGAGAATGCCGAGACCTATCTCTATCGCTACACCCAGGAAGGTGAGCCCGTGTGGGGAGCTGATGGTATATTGTTCCCCTCGGGAAAGATTCATGAGAACGCTCTATCGGTTGAAGACATAGCTCCCGTGTTGTGCGTGAGTGGCGACAATATCTATGCCGCAGTCAACCACGCAGAGTATTATATGGAAGAGGCCAATGAGGACAACTGGACTCCATCACCCTGGAATCCCAATATGCCCGACTCGGTTCTGATGAACGAAAGCAAGTGGCTGATTAAGCTCATCAATAACGATGGCACCTTGGCTAGCGAGAACGTAAAGGAGCTGAGTTCCAATATTGTAGTTATGGAGCCATCAGATGACGGCAAGGCATATCTAGTCTATGACAATGAGGCATTAGGTTTTGAGGCCCAGATGCTTGATGCTAGTCTGACGAATGTGTGGAACGACCCCGTTGTTATTGAAGAAAGAGCTATAAGTTCTGGTATGTACGTTCCCAGTCCATTGGCCGAAGTTGATGAATATGGCTATCTGATGCTGACCTATAGAGTGTTGAGCGATTTCTATGGATATCAAGTTGCCAACTTCGTTGGTCCCAACGGAGAACATGCCAATGAACCCGTGGCATTGGCAGGAAACATCGACGGAGATGCTGGTTCGGCAGCTATGGGCGTTAAGGAAGACTGTGCTTTAGTGGCTTGGGAATATGCCTATTCGTCGTCGGAATATCGCATGAATGTGAATGCTGTAGATGATAACAACTTGTACTATTGGGTTGATGACAACATTTATGGCATCACGTTGGAAACCAACGACATGTGGGGCTATAAACCCGTGAAGGTGATACCCATGAACGATGGCTGGGTAGTGCTGTATGGCAACTGCACAAGTTGGAACGGAGCCAATTTTATGGTGGTGAAGTTAGATGATGACGGCAGTGTGCTGTGGAGTAAGCGCATCTGTGAGGACAATTTCAAGTCGAGCGGTTTCTCGGTAGTTTATGACGACAAGAACGCTTATATCTTCTATACTCAAGAGCCAGATTATGGAAAAGCCAGCAACGGCGGTATGTTTGTGATGTGTGTTGACATCGTTGGAGAGATGAATAGCATCAACGAAGTGAACACTGGCGATGAGGTGGTATCGACCGAGTTTTACACTGTCGATGGTCGTCGCGTGAGTCGCTTGGAGAATGGTGTGAACATTGTGCGCACAACCTACAAGAACGGCGTGGTTACTACCACAAAAGTAGTGCGATAATCATAGTTGCTTGTTAAGAAAGCAGAAGGGCGAGCATTGTGAAATGCTCGCCCTTTAAGTTTATCAGTCTAACCAAATTAGGTTATTGCAGCTGTTTGAGTGCTTCGCTCACGAGTTTGCCGCTGGCGGCGGGACATTGTGCCTGCACGTGTGCGAGGATGGCACGCATGTTTTTCATCTGTGGCTCGATGCCCGAGGCTTTAATCATCTCAACAATGTCAGCTAGTTCGGGCTCTTTGGGCAGGAACTCTTGGAGGATGTTGAGACGGTTGTTCAGCTCGCTGGTGTCGCGACCAGCCTTCTCAAATAGTTCGGCTTCTTCTTTCCACGACTTCTCCATCTTTTGGATGATGGAGATTTCTTTGGCGTCGTTGAAGTCGGCCTCGTTGTAGCCTTTGCTCGTTTGGAACTCAAGGAACTTAGCCTTTATCATTTTGAGCACGTAGAGGCGGTCGGCATCACGGCTCTTCATCGCAGCGGCGATGTGTTTGTTTATTTCGTTGTGTAGCATTTTTTGTTTATCGTTATTCGTTTATCGTTTTTTCTAGATTGTCTAGCATACTAAATACTTAGTGGACGAGGCAGGCCTCGTCCCTACTTAACACTTATCACTTAACACTTATCACTTAAAAAGTTACCATGCCTGTAGGTACTGGTAATCGTCTTGTATTTGTATCCAGTTTTGGTTCATCTCGCGCCAGATGGAGTAGTGCATGCCTTCGAGCGAGTTCCAGCGTACATATAGCTCAAGTCCTGCCGGTGTTGCCACCATCGCCATGATTTGCGGCGCAAAGAAGAATATTTCTTCGTCATAGTCGAGCCCGCTGAGGGTATAATTGTTGTCTTGCGAGAGTTCCATCCAGTCGTTGTAAACCGACACCACTTCACCCTCGGCGATGCACACCATTGACATCAGCCCCACGCCATTTTCAGGGGCGAAAAGCACCATGTAGAAGTCACGCTCGTTGATGGGGCAACTGGCGAGCCACTTGGTGGCGATGACGCGCTTGTTGCCATAAAAGCCGTTGATAAGCCTGATGACATCGGATGAGGCACTCTTTTCTTTCTCTCCGTTGAGCCAACGGGTGTAGTTTAGCACGTTATGGTCTTTTAGCCATGCCTCTGGCACGATAAATGGAGTGGCTTGGTAGTCGCTGTATCCACGGAACATTTTCTTGGCCATTGCGGCGTCGGTGAGGGCAAAGGTGAAGAGACCGTTCCTGCCGGTGGCTTTCTCGCTCACAAATTTGGCGTTGCCAATGTGTGGCTTGAAGATGATGCGGTTGTAGGTGCGCTTCATCTTACCCACATCCACGCCCTCGGTGAGCCATGTCTCGTTGTCGGTAGTAAAGCGGTTCTTAGCGATTTTAATGTCGTTGAGGAACAGCGGGCGGTGCTTGAGTGTGATGTCGAGGCTTGCGTCGCGTCCCTCCTGGCTGTAGATGTAGAACAGCTGTTTCCAGTCAATGTTGCCGGTAGGTATCGTGCGTATGCGTTGAGCGCCGTCTTTATCGGCTTTGTAGCAAGCAATAAACTCCTTGGAGTAGTCGGCAACCGAGAACTCGTTGATGCCGTCACCGTCAACATCGCTTATAGCATACCAAAACGCCAACTTGTCGTTTGATTTATTGATGTTGAAATTTTCGATGATAGACGGCAGGTTACGCTGCACCGCAGCCGGCATCTGCGCATGAGACATTGCTGCACTGCATCCAAGCAATAAAAGTGACATGAGAATCTTTTTCATAGTCGGGTGGATTAAAGAAAATTATTTTTTGGACGAGACAGGTCTCGTCCCTACATATTTTATTTCGATTTATTAACTTCGTCCTGAAACGGCACTTCCGTTCCGTTGAGGATGGCCTCCAGGTAGGGTTTCAGCTTTTGGGCGTAGAAATAAAAGCCCAGGTCGGTGAGGTGGATGCCGTCAACTGAGCCTTCGCAGTCGGGACCATATAGGTTCTTGCGGTCAATGTAGTAGAGGTTGCGAGGGTTCTCGGCTTTGAGCTTTAGGTAGTTCTTGTGATACTCCTCGTTCTTCTCGGGCAGGTACTGGCTGTAGAAACCGCTGAAGCGCTCGTAGCTGTACTCCTGTCCCTCGACCATGAAGATGGGCACCTCGGGGCGCAGGTCACGCAATGTCTTGACAAAACCGTAGGTCACGGTGTCGCACATGAGCTTGGTGCAGTTTGGGATGGGGTCGAGGATATAGGCGTCAACATTAGGTATCGCCGCCATAGCGCGTGCCATGCAGCTGTCCATTTTTCCCTCACCGCTCACGCCTATGTTCACGCATTCCACATCGAGGTCGCGTTGCAGGATGCTCGTCGCCACCATGCCAGTGCGTGAGGCGCAGCCGCCGTGCATGATGCTGGTGCCGTAGAAGACAAACTTCTTCTCCTTGCGCGGACTGTTAACCTTAGGTTGCGTGATTTCGGCGCTCGGCTCCACGCCAATCTCCATCCAGTTGATGCCGTCGTAGAGCGGCAGGTAAATCATGTATTCGTGCCAACGACCGTCAAGCTTGTCGATATATACCTTGCTCTGAATTGAGTCTTTGCGTGGTCCCTCGCCGTTGTAGCTGTAGTCACGGTAGGGGCGGTTGCAGTTCACGAAGCGCCACACTCCCTCGTCATCGAGGATGTAGAGGTCGGTGCCCTTGATGCCGGTGTCGGCCATGTGTGCCATGTGGAAGTTGCTCATCAGGTTGTAGCGCACCGCCACGCAATGGCTGTTGGTGGCAAAGCGTATGCCTATGCCCGCCGAGTTCTTGGCGCGGTCCCACAGGGTCTCGCGCACGCTGTCCTTGAGGGTGGCGGGGATGCGGGTGTAGGGTGTGAGGGTGTTGTCCCAGCCCTTGTTGATCATGCGGAAACGCAGAGCGTCATAGAACTTGAGCGTGTCGAGGCTCGTGAAATCTTGTGCGCACGCAGTTGCCGCTGCCAGGGTCACGAAAAATGCAAGAAGTGCTTGTCGAAGTCTCATTGATGCGGAATTTAAGCAAAAACGGTCGGCCGCCTCTGTTGGGTTGCCGACCGTTGTGTGATTTAATTAGCTAACTTATAGGTCCTCAAATTATTGGAGAGTACCAGCCTCAGCTTGCTGAATCATAGTCTCGTCGGCAGTGATGTAAACCTCTACACGGCGGTTCTGGGCACGACCTTCGGCTGTTTCGTTGCTGGCTACTGGATAGTCGTAAGCCAGACCTCTGGTCTCCATGCGGCTAGATGCTACGCCACTGTTCTCGAGATATGTCTTCACAGAGTTGGCACGCTTGAGCGACAGTTTCTCGTTAACCTCGCGCGAGCCAGTGTTGTCGGTGTGACCGAAGATTTGAACGTTGGTGTTAGGATCGTTTCTCAGCGAAGTGGCAAAGTTGGTCAGAGCGTTCTTTGCGGGAGCCTTGAGGTCAGCCTTGTTGGTGTCGAAGAGGATACCCGAGTCAAAGGTTACCTGGATGCCGGTGTAGCCGTTGTTGTCGGTAACGGTAGTAACCGATGCGCCCTCGATAGCTGCGAGCTCGTCGGCCTTCTTCTGCATGTGCTTGCCAATGAGAGTACCGGCAACGCCGCCTGCAACAGCGCCAATAGCGCCACCAATAGCGGCACCCTTGCCCTTGCCAATCAATGCACCGATACCTGCGCCGAGAGCAGCACCACCACCGCCGCCTATCAGACCGCCTTGCAAGGTCTTACTCATCGAACCACAACCACTGAATGAAATGAGCAACATTGCGCTCATGAAAACACATAAAAATTTCTTCATAATAGTACTATTTTTAATGAATTAATTAAATAAATTACTTTTGTCCGAAATAAAAATACGTTACAAAAGTAAGCAGATTTATTGTAAATCGCAAATTATAAACAAAAAAAGTAAAATATTCACCTTATAAACACCTTTAAACAATAAATACTGCATCAAGAAATCAAAAAAAATTGCATCATAGAACCCTCCTAAAAAAACTCTGGGGATGTAAACACTACATCCCCAGAGAAAAAATCATGAGTACAAAAACTTATATATATACCATTATATATATACCATTATATATACTTATTGTATTTGTTCAACCACTTCCACGTCTTTGATGACGGCTGCGCGGTCGAAGTCTTCCTTGCTTCCCACAACTAGAGTCTGATACTCACGCAGTCCAGTACCGGCGGGG
>CALDIG010000061.1 GCA_937904375.1 uncultured Prevotellaceae bacterium | reverse complement strand
GAATTTAGGAGATTTCGTTTTTGTTATTAATGTTGTCACAATAAAAGAAAAAAGTAATTCTACAAGCTTGCAGCACAAGTTCCGCCTCGGCAAGCCATCGTCGGTTGGCAATGTGTCGGTGAAGGTGACCGATGCTAATGGACGCCAGTTGACTGTTAGTCCGTCGGGCGGTGAATACCAATTCTATGCCGATGCCGCATCGTCAGGCTCCAGGAACTTTACTGTTGAGGTAGAGGATAACGGGCTGAAGCTGTGGCAAGGCTTCTTGGCTTATGGTTACTCTCAAATAAAAGAACCTCCTAAGCCAGACCCTAAGCCAGACCCTAAGCCAGACCCTAAGCCAGATCCTAAGCCAGATCCTAAGCCAGATCCAAAACCAGAACCGAAGCCTGGCAAGGTCAGCCCCCTTAGCATCTCTCTCTCATTAAAAGATAATAAAGCCGATAAGAACCATCTGTGTTATGTGGATGTAACGGTAAGCAACCCTAATGACAAAGCGGTAACTACCACAGTGAGTGTTTCTACGGGAGGTGGTCAATCTGTCACAGTCCCTGCCAAAGGAAGTAAATCATTTACTACCTCTATAAAAGTGGAGTCACCAACACAGAAGACGGTCACTGCGAGTGAGACATACGGAGGAAGTAAAGGCCTCCAGGTTAAACTTCATCCGTTTAAGTCATCACGTTAGACACTTACAAATAGTTGAAGATGTTATCAACAGAATGCAAAACGGTTTTTAGCTTATACCCCCCCCCTTTGACAAGTAATGTAAAACTATTTATAATCAAATATTTATTATTAACCAATTAACAAATTTCAATTATGAAGAAACATCTATTGTTACTTTTGTTCGCGACCATCGGAACAGTTGCCTTTGCACAGGTTGTTAATCCCGGTGGTGGCCCTGTAGATTATTCGAAGCACATGCTTTATGTGGGCGTGAAAGGCGGTGTCAACCTCTCGTCGATGAGCCAGCCCGACCAGTGCGACCTTTACGACGGTATGGGTCTTGGCTACCACGGTGGCGTGGCATTCCTTGCACGCTTTGGCAAAGCCACTGATTATTCGGCTCCTGGTACCGGTTTGCTGGGCGTGGGCGTGGAGGCCAAGTACAAGCTCCAATCGGTAAAGACTGCTGCTGCTGACGAGAGCGGCAAGGCAAACGCCAATCTTGGCGTCACCTATCTTGACGTGCCAGTTTATGCACAGATCTATCCGTTCTACAAATCGGGCACAATGAGCAATTTATACATTGAGGTAGGTCCCGACTTCGGCTTTGTGCTGGGTCGCAGCCCCAAGACGCTCACCTACAACAACCTCGGCAATGATGTGACATTCCACATCGACAACAACGAGAGCAAGCTCAAGGGCATGGACATCCGCGTGATGGCAGGATTGGGCTATAACTTCCCCATCAAGAACGAGGACCAGGAAGCCAAGCAGCTCATTGGCATCAATGCCCGCTACTACATGGGCTTTAACAAGCTGGCAGGAAACTTCAACAGCAAGATGAGCAACATCGAGATTTCAGTGTCGTGGATGTTCAATGTAGGAAAACTTTAAGTATAACCCTTTAAAAAAATAAAGCAACATGAAAAAGATATTATTTGCAGCTTTAGCGCTCACAGCATTGTTCTTCACCTCGTGCGAGAATGATGACATCGTGATTGATTCTAATGAGAATAGGGTAGATGTGACAGTATCGCTTACCGGTCTCTTCTCGAGCTATAATTTCAAGGATACTAAACATGATATTGATGTAGCCGACGAATTCAGAACATTTAATTCAGAAGGAGGAGGATATATTCAGGCACGCGTATTATTCTATAATAGTAAGGGACTATTGGTTGATTCAATTTTAAATTATTCGACCAACACCAATGCTGTGTCAAAATCATTACATTTAGCGGCAGGTCAATATACAGCAATAGCAACGCTTTCTTTTGCCTACTTGGATGATGATGACAAGTATGTGTCATTCTGGGATTTGGTTGATAAAGAGAATTTGTCAACAGCCTATCTGGATAATGGAGAGTGGTCAGGGTCGAGGTGGCACTTACTTTCTTATGATTCACAAGAAATTACAGTGGGAGAAGGAAACACTGCAGTGAATTTAAATCCACAACCCGTAGGATCGTTGGTTTATTACTATTTCCAGAACTTCCAATATCCACACTCGGCAAATGTGAATGTTGGGGATAATGGAATCCGTCAAATCGCTGTATATACTCAGAATTTTGCATACGGATATAGACTTAATCCAAATGCTTCAGAAAAGTTCCTTTATACAACAGATGCTGGTGAATCAACTTGGCGTGTTTTAGGTTATACAAGACCAAGTAACTGGTATTGGACTAATGAAACTCCAAGACGCAACTGGACTTTCTTTGAAAGTGATGTGTATGGCTACTTCTACATTTTGGCACCAAGATGCAGTATCTATTTTGGATATACGAAGGAAGGAGAGAATACGTTTAATGGTCACGGTATGAAGACCTACGACATAACCAGTGGTACTACATATCTCGCTTATTGGGACTGGTTCCATCAGGGAAATCCTTACTTTGGTGTTGCCACCAATAACAAATGGTACTCGGCTCCCGCAACTGATATGTTGCCCTATCAGGAAAACTTTTTTGACAACTCAATGTCAAATATTAGTGGCATGAAGCTATTCAACAACAAATAATCAAAATCATTAGGCAGGATGCCCTCGCCGGCAGTGCGACACTGGCATCCTGCCTTTACACTTTATAAACTTATAAAAGGGAACAATTATAGATGAGAATAACCACAACAATATTGGCTGCTGTAGTGCTTGGTTTCACGGCACATTCCATGGAGGTGAATCGTGCCATGCTTGGCAAGGCGTCGCATTGCTTGAATAATTCTCCCGTAGAGGTTAAAGTTAATGCGGCAAACTATTGCATAGTAGAGAAAGTGGATGGCGCGGGGTTCGCAGTGCTAAAGCATTGCTCCGACGGCAGTGCGAGGGTTGTGGGCTATTCTCCCACAGGAAGGTGGCAAGAGGAAGACATGCCGCCGGCGCTGCTCGAGTGGCTTGAGCACATTGGCAATATGCCGGCAGTAAAGCCGTTGACCGACAATAACTCATCCCGTGAAAGTGTGAGTCCGCTGCTCACGTGCCACTGGCATCAGACTTCACCCTACAATGACATGGCCCCGGTAATAGAAGACGGAAACATAAAGACTGTGGCGGGATGTGTGGCGATAGCGGCATCACAGATTACCTATTACTGGCGCAACGACAATCCTCCCGCCACCCTGCAAGACACACCGATATATCCCTACGGTCAGGCCCCGGTGACGATGTCGATACCCGCCGGCTCGCCTAACCACTGGGAGGCGATGCTTGATGACTATAATGGCGTGAAAGACAGCCTCGCCCGAGCCGCGGCGGCACAGTTGTGCTATGTTGTTGGTACTACGTCCTATTTGGACTATGGAAGTTCAACCGGCGGTCAAATACATGAGGCGGCTATTGCTATACTCATCCAATATGACCTTCTCTCTGATTACATCTCCAAGTCAAATGTGACTCAGGAACAGTGGGATAGTCTCCTCTATGCCGAGGTGGCAAACAGCCGCCCGGTGATGTGCTCCGGTCAGGGCTCAGGTGGTCATGCCTTTGTGCTTGATGGCTATGACAGTGAAACTGGTCTGTATCACTTCAACTTCGGTTGGGGTGGCGTTGGCGACGGCTACTTTGCCATCGACGACAGTGAAGAGGCGATGGGTGGATACTATCAAGGACAATCGGTAGTATATAATATCCACCCCAAGACGCGCAACCTCCATGCCGAGATGACCGCCACGGGCGTTGATGATACAGGGGATGAGATTAAAGTAAGAATCACGATAACTAACGGCAGCACTCTGCCGGTGAAGAAACTCGCGCTGCACATTGTGCCTCCCGGCGAGCAATGGGACAAGACTGCCGAGCCGGCATGGCAGAGCGACGAGGCTATAGATAATGATGGAGAGCCTCACAAGATAAAGATAGTACAAGCCTCCCAAGGGCTTGAAAACAACACACAGTTCTATTTGACCGACGACAGCGGTGCGCTGCTGGCAACGTGTACTCTCGACTACAGCGCTGTGGAAGATGTGAAAATCGACGAGACCGACGGCAAGACGGTGATTTATGACCTGAACGGCCATGAGGTGAAAGACCCCCAGCCTAACACCATATATATAATAAAGGATGGCAAATCGGCGAGAAAAATAATTATAAACTCAAGTTTCTAAAGTCCTAAAACTTTATAAACTTGAAGGTTAGAAGTTAGTGTTTAGAGAAAAATCAAGATTTTCTATATATCACACTGTTTATCCTCTAAACATTAAACTTTAAGCAAGTTAACAACATGCGAAACTTTAATAAATAATAGATAAACGCTATGAAGACAAAACTGTTAATAATGCTTCTTGTGCTGCTGGGAACGGTGGCTACTGCCGAGGCAAAATTTGTTCAAGAGGTGGAGCTTAGCGACGGCACTGTGCTGGAGGGCTACATCTACAAGCAGATTCCCGGAAAGAAAATCGTGTTTCAATCGTCTAGGGCAAAGAAAGACCCGAGCGGCAAGTATTCCAGCCATAACAAGGAATATACCTTGCAGTGGAATGACGTGAAGGTGATAAGGCGGTCGTCGGAGAGCTCGCCGTCGTGGTGCCTCGACAAAGTAACCCTGAAGAACGGCACCGTCTATAAGGGGCAAATTACCGAGCAACGGCTAGGCTCGACAATGACTTTACTACGTGACGACACCCACAAGACGGTGGAAATCAAGTATAGCGACTTGCTGAAGATGGAGAAGGTGGTCGAAGACATGGATAAAGACCTGTGGCTCGATCGCCAGTACACCAACCGCCTGCGTCTCAACGACAACACGGTGCGTGAAGGCTTGATAGTGCTGCAATATAATGGTGCGACGACCGACGACAGTTATCTGGAACTGTTGCGTTCTTCTGGACGTCGCGAGCGCATTTATCGGCTTGATATCAAAGAATATATCATTTTTTTGAGATAATTTTTTTAAGGTGGTGACAGATTTATCGCCATTGTGCATCTCTATCACTACAGGGACACGATTTTTACCTGTGAAATTAAACTATTTATTAACAAATAAAATTTTAAGATTATGACAAACGAAGGATTTAAGCTCGAGGAACTCGAGAACGCAGCAGTAAAGAAGAGTAATAACGCTAAGCGTGCAGCAGCCATTGGTGCTACAGTGGCAGGTAGCGGCGCGATAGGTGTGGCTGCAAAGGCTATCTATGACAACCATGTCACCGGTGATGAAAATGCCGATGATTCAGACTTGACAACCGACGATCTTGACCAGGTTGTGAATGAAGGCTCTCAACACGTTGAAAACGCTCCCAATCCTGCACAAAATGCAGCACCTGCAGCTCCTCATCATGCTCCGGCTCCAGGCCCTGGCCAAGCTCCAGGCCCAGTTCCCACTCCACCCGAAGACGAGATTGATGTCGAGTTTGATACCACCACACATTATTATGATGAGAACAATGACCTCATCATGACCACCCAGGAAGGCACCGTCGAGGGGCGTGACTTCTTGCTCGCCGACCTCGACAATGATGGCAAGGCCGACATCTTTGCTTATGACCAAAATAATGATGGCGTCTATCAAGACAACGAGATCACCTATCTTACTGGTGCTGACCAGATTTCAATGAATAACCCGACACCTCATCACGAAGACGTGTTCTTGCCTCCTGTAGAGCCAGAGCCTATCGACCCCGAACCTATCGACCCGGAACCACTTCCCGAGCCTCCCTACTACATCGATGAAGATAAAGATTATGACGACACTATCAACAACGACTTTGTAGATGAGAAGACCGGTGAGACCTACCAGGACGACTATGCCGATAATAACGACAACTACATCAACGACGGTGACGTGGATCAGTATAGCGCCAGCTCCGAAAGTGTGGCCTATGAGGACGACATGGATAAAGGCTATGACGACAGCTATGAAGACCTCGCCTCTAACGACACCCTCGATGATGGCGGTGACGAAATCATGAATGATGACATGATTGACCTGGCATAGGTTTAGGTGCATAATTATTGAAGTTTCTGAGGCTCGAACCTCAGAAACTTGAATGAAAATTTAATCTCTTGACATTCAAAAAAACAGTAAACGATAATGATTAAGAAAATTTGTCCAAACGGTCATGTTTATGACCAGAGCATATATGGAGACACTTGTCCATTATGCCCGCAACAACCATCAGTACCTAGCGCGGCATCGGCGCAGCCTGGTGCTGCTCCCGTGGGGCAGAGCACAAAGGTGGTGAAACCTGCTGCTGCGGCACCGTCGATGCCCGAGCCCATGCCCGCTCCCATGCCCGGCATGGCATCGGGAATGCCTATGATGTCATCGGCTCAAGACCCCGTTGGGAAGACCCTCGTCTCACCCAAGGTGGAAAAGCAGGTGCAACAGCAACCCGTCAATAAGCCGCAACCTCGCAAAACCGTTATCCGCCAGAACCCGGCGGTGATGGGTGGCGCGGTGAGGCCCAATGACATGGGCCGCAAGCTTGTGGGATTTCTGGTGACCTATAACCGCACTCCCATGGGCAAGGCTTATAACATCTATGAAGGCCGCAATGTGATAGGTCGCGACCCATCGTGTGACATCTGTGTGGAAGACGACGTTCAGATGAGTTCGCACCACATGTCGATACGCTACCTGAGCGGCAACAACAAATTCCGCTTCCACGATGAGATGTCGAGCAACGGCACCTACGTCAACAAAGAATTGCTTGACGACGGCGAGCTCCAGAACTACGACATCATCAGAGTGGGCAGCACACTGTTTATTTTCATTGCAATACCCCAAATCTAACAAGAGGATATGAATACATTTCTAATTGCCAAGGCAACCGATGTGGGCGTGGCACGCCAAGTGAATGAAGATAGCATGACCTCCTTTGAGTCGCCCAACGGCCATGTGATGGCAGTGTGTGATGGCATGGGTGGTCAAGCGGCTGGCGATGTTGCCAGTAATCTTGCCGTGGATATTATCGAGAATATTCTTAAAGACAACACTTTTGCCAATTGTGACGAGGCCATTCGCCGCTCGATTATGGCAGCTAATCAAGGAGTGCTGAACCGCACTGCCCAGAACCCGGAGCTGGAGGGAATGGGTTCTACTTGCGCTATGCTCATCATCAAGGATGGCCGCGTGCACTGCGGATGGGTGGGCGACAGCCGCATCTATTATTTCTCCAATCACACTCTCAGGCAAATCTCGCATGACCAGTCCTATGTGCAGCAGCTTGTTGACAGCGGCCAGATCTCAAAGACCGAGGCGATGTCTCATCCTCAAAAGAATGAGATTACCAACTGCATAGGTCTGGCGGGCATGAGCGAACCCGAGACTACGGCAGTTCCCATTATGCCCGAAAGGGGGAGTATTTTCCTGCTCTGCTCCGACGGTTTGAGCACTTATGTTGACGAGAACCGCATTATGGGTGTTCTCGGTGACGGCAATATGTCGCTGCAGCAGAAAACTGACCGGCTCGTGGAAATGGCTAATGAGGCCGGTGGGCTAGACAATATCACTGTGGAGCTGGTTCAGTTTCTTGATAATGATGCTCTTGGCAATTCTAACTCGGAGTCAAAAACTGCTCATCTTCAACCCAAGAAGTCAAGAACTCTGCTTTATGGCCTGCTTGGTGCCGTGCTCATCGCCGGCGCTTCGGTGGGGGCTTACATGCTAATAAATAAGAATAAGCCTGAAGAGCCAAAAACACAGGCTGTGAAACCCCCTGAAGGCAAGGGCGGCGGCGGTGTGTCGTCTCCTTCTCCAGAACCTTCGCCAGGTGTCATCACTTCAACACCGGGACCGGGCACCAACCATAATACTTCCTCCACTCACACAGCCCAGCAGTCCAAGCAGCAATCAAAGAATCAGAATAATGGAACTAGGACTGCCAATCAGATTGATAGACAGGCTGAAAAAAATAATAAACCTAACCCTCCTGTTCAACCCAGAAATAACACTACATCTACCGACAAACAACAACAAGGGAAGGATATTATTCAGAATCCTAATCCTGAGCCTACTCCCATTTATACTGGAAATGAGAAAGATTAATCTTTTATAATCAGATAGTTGACGATGAAGCAAATTTCGATATATCAAGTAGAAGATGCCCCTATTGGCTCTGGTGGCATGGGGCGTGTGCTGAAGGGTGTGGATCCCGAGGGACGCAAGGTGGCTATCAAGGAGATTCTCCCGGAGTTTGCCGCCGATTTGGAGATCCGCACCCGCACCGAGCGCGAGGTGGAGATGCTTCAGCAGCTGAACAACGACAGCATTGTGAAGGTGTATGACCAGTTCCCGCTCAACAACAACTTCTATATAGTCATGGAACTGGTCGATGGCCTGAACGTGGAGCAATATGTTCAGAAGTACGGCCCTATACCCGTTAATCGTGCCGCGCGCTTCCTGGTGAATATCCTCGACGCGATGCAGTTCGTTCACGAGAAGAATTTCGTTCATCGCGACCTGAAGCCCAACAACATCATGATACGTGACGACGAGCGCGTGTGCATTCTCGACTTTGGCATCGCCAAGGACATGAACAACACCGGGGCATCGAGCACAGTTTATGGAACAATCCTGGGCTCGGACGGATATATGAGTCCTGAGCAGGCCAATGGCTTCTCGGTGGATCACCGTGCCGACATCTATGCGCTGGGATGCGTGTTCTATTTCATGCTCACCGGCCATCATGCCTACGACACGCTGTCGAGTGACTTTGAGACCGCTCAAAACATCGTTAACACACCTTTCCCCAAGCTGTCGAAGTATAGCAAGAAAAAGTTCCCTACTGGACTTCAGGAAATTTTAGACCACGCTACCGACCGAAACATGATGCGTCGCTATCAGTCGTGCCGCGAGTTCAGCAAAGACTTGGTGAAGGTAGTGCCCAGTGCCAGTCCCTCGCACACAAAGGTCAGTGCCTCGAAGGTTGAGGACGTGTTTATCACCGTGGGTCGTGAGGACTGCGACATTATAATCAGCGACCCGCTGCTCAGGGTTAGCCGCAGTCATCTCGATATCACCTACAAGCAATTTACCGGTGGTCGTTACTTTATCATTACCGACCATAGCTCTAACGGTACTGTAGTGAACGGTCAGCGATTAAACCGCAACGAGTCGGTCAACGTCCTTGCCGATGAACCCGACCCGCAAGTGTATCTTGCTGGCGACATGAACTGTGCCTTAGACTGGAACAAGGTGAAGCATCTCATCTCGATGAAGCTTCAACTTCGTGATAGCGAGAGCAATAGCGAGGGTATGAGTGACGATTTTGCATCTTCAATGGATGCTGGCTTATATCCTGAGGAGTATGAGGAAAAGAAGCAGCCATCGACCGTTGTAAAGATTTTGCTTGAGGTTCTCTCATTCCTTATCCCAATAGCAGGGTGGATATTGTTTTTCGTTTATCGCAAGAAAAACAAGCAATTCGCGATTATGTGTGGCTCGCTAGGACTTGCATCATTTGTTATAAATATAATCTATATTGTCAAGGAGCTGCTATAATCATTAACGGCAATCAACTTCAGTTCTATGGTACCTGTTGACATCCTCAATTACCAGTTGATACGCCTCTTGGGCAGTGGCGGCATGGGTGAAGTGTATCTTGCTCGCAACAAGAACATCGATCAGCTTGTGGCGATAAAGGCACTTCATCCCAAGTATGCCGACAGCCCCGTGCTCAGGGCGCGTTTCAAGCAGGAAGCCGTGATGCTCAACTCGTTGAATCATCCCAGCATAGTGAAGTTCCTGAACTTTGTGGAGAATGAGTATGGGGTGTTTCTCATCATGGAATATGTAGAAGGATGTACACTGGAAGATTTTATCAACAACAAGAACGGCTTGATAGTTGAGAAAAAGGCTGTTCCCATGATGATGGAGATACTTGATGCCTTTAATTATGCTCACAAGCGCGGTGTTGTGCATCGCGATATCAAGCCCAGCAATATTTTTCTTGACACGGAAGGGCATATCAAGATTCTGGACTTCGGTATAGCCCAGATTGTCTCGGAGGTGAACAAGACACAGGGAGGTCAGTCGATAGGCACACCGGCCTACATGAGCCCCGAGCAGGTTTATGGACAACCTCTTGACCGGCGCTCCGACATCTATTCTCTCGGTGTGCTTTTCCACCAAATGCTCACAGGCAGGGCACCCTACGACTCCACAACAATGTCGGAACTGGAGATTAAGGTGTGTGTGGCGAAACAAGACCTGCCCAAGATGAAGAATTATTATCCATATATCTCCGATAAATTGCAGGCGATAGTGGATAAGGCTACCGCCAAGAAACCTCAAGACCGCTATGCCTCTTGTGGTGAAGTTGCTGCGGCACTAAAAAAAGCCTATAGCGCAAAGAAGAAATCTAACCGACCTTTTGTGTATGGGCTGATCGCCACTGCTGTGGCGTGTGCGGTAATTGGTGCCGGGGTTTGGGATTATTACCGTGTTAAGGTCACCTATTATAGGGACTATGTAGAACGTGACGGTGGTCCCAAAGGCATAGGAAAAGTTAGTAAAGACGACTTGTCGCATCGAACGCGAACCTACCGCTTAGAATCGTCGCGATGGAAGGTGAGGCGTGTCACTCTTGTCAACTCACAGGACGAGCCTATGGACCATTTCGACTCCGATTACCCGGGTCCTCGTTTCAGTGATGTCTATTATTTCTATAAAGACAACGACAGGCTAGATTACAAGAGAATATTTAATGAAGAGGGCGTTCTTCTCTATGAGATTGACTGTGACGATGACGATATGAAAGCTTCAATCTCTATACCCACCAGCGAGAAAGACTCATCACAGCAAGTGCTTGTCAACACTGCACAGGTGAGTGATAAGGGTGAGGCGAAGACATCTCTAAAACATAATAAAGCAAAGAATAATTATTAATAACAAATACTATAACAATTAAAAAAAATTCAATTATGAAAAACAATCGTTTATTAATTTTGCTAGTAGCAGCAAGTATCTCATTGGCTGCTTTTGCTCAAGATCAGTTGAACAGCGCATGCTCTAGAGCTCAAAGATCACTTATTGAATATCTGCGCAAGAGTGGCTTGTCGCCAAGCATCGACACCAAGGACAATAGTGTGTGCTTCAACTATGACAACGTCTTCTACTGGGTGACGTTTAAGGGTGATGAGACCGTGCTCTATACCGTCCATCGCAAAGGCGTGAAATTCAACGATGACGCCACTTTCAAACCCTCGTGCGCTAGTGCCGCTTGCAATTACGTGAACCGCAAGCACACAATCAAATGCGTCTATAACGAGTCCGACAAGCGTGTGGAGTTTTTGATGCAGACCTATGCTAAGGAACCTACCGATTTCCAAGGTGGATTGGGTAAAATGCTACATGCGTTCAAAAACGTAGATAAAACGTTCAAGGATTCCTATGATAAATCTCTTGAGAGATGGAGACAAGACTCGATTGAGGCTAACACTCCTCAAACTCCGCCAACACCTCCTGGTCTTAGCCCATTAACAGTTAAAAGTGTAGCTTTTGCAAATTCTGACAAATCTGGCACTCAAGTTAAAGATACTGATTACAATCAACCATTACACCGCAGCAACTGTCGTTTCGTTAAGACTCGCGTTGAAGTGTTATCAAAGGAGAAGGGTGTCTTTAAAATCGGTATGAAGATTACTAATCCTGATGGAAAAACAATGGTCGCCAGAAAGGGTGTTGAGTATGCAGCAACCAAGAACTTTGAAGTTACTAATGTTAAAAAACCTGTGCAATGCGACTTCGCGCCTTTTGGATCAGAGGACGACAAGTTCTGGAAAGCCGGTGAATACAAGGTTGAGATTTGTGACTTTGAAAATGGTGCAGTACTTTATAAGATATCATTTAACCTGCTGTAAATTATGAAGACTAAAAGCTTTTTAAAGAAAACGATGCGGGTGCTTGGCGCACTGATGGTGGTGCTGTTGCTTGTCGCTTCTTTCAATTCTTGCAAAGGGAAGAAAGGTGAGAGCAAGTCGCAACCCTCCAACGAGATTGAAAAAGTTGCCAAAGAGTATCAAAAGCAATGCCCCAAGGCTCTGCCTAACAATATGACTCTCCAATCGGTGATTTATGAAAAAGACACACTGCGCTTCAGGGTAACGCTCTCGGATGATGAGATTGCTAGAGTAAAAGTCAATAATGTGAGGGATAGCCTTATCGCCAACATGACAGATAATCTACGTAATGCGCTCATCGATAATAACTGTACTCTTGAGTACAAGTATATGTCACCCCACGACTCTGCCTGGATTTCAATCGTCCCCAAAGATTTGAAACAAAAGAAAGACTAAACGTGAAATAGATTGACAAGATGACCACTATTGCAACCAAATATCCGTTTGTCGGAAATGTTGACACTAGGACCGGCGGACGTGAAGAGAACCAAGATAATGCGGGTTTTGTTGACACGCCGATAGGTTTCTTGCTTGTGGTATGCGACGGTATGGGAGGCGGCCCTGGTGGAAAAACCGCCTCCCGTTTGGCCGTCAAATCAATACTGAATGTCTTGGCCGAGGTGTCTCCATCTACTCCTCGTGACAAGGCATTGAGCTATGCTATTACCAAGGCTAATGACCTGCTCTATTCTAAAGCCAAGGAAACACCTGAACTCCGTGGAATGGGTTCTACAGTTGCCGCTATGATTGTCAATGAGGAGTCGGCGGTCATCGCGCACGTGGGCGACACCAGGATTTATTTGTTGCGCAAAGGGACAATAATCTATAGGAGCAACGACCACTCCATGGTCGCCGATCTGGTTAGAGAGCACAAGCTCACCGAAGAAGAAGCCAGAAATCACCCTCGTTCTAATGTGATTACCCGCGTGCTTGGTGTGAGACCGGAGGTGGAAGCCGAAATTGATGAGATACCTTTTCAGCGTGGCGACCGATTTGTCTTGTGTACCGATGGCATTTGGGGAGCCTTGCCACAAGCCAACCTCGTGAAATCTCTATCGCGCGTCATGGGCATTGGCGAGCTCACTTCTCTTGTCACAGAAGAGATTGACGCTGCGGGCAATGCCGCAGGCGGTGGACACGACAACATGACTCTCGCCATACTGGATTCAACGTTTGACTCTCACTCTAAGAAGGTTAAAAAGGCGACTTCTGAAACACAGGATAAAGAGCAGTCTAAATCCCATCAAAGAGGCGTGGGAAAAGTGGGGAAATATCTCCTGTTAATCCTTCTTGCAGCCGTAGTCGCGACATTAGTGTTTTTCTTCTTGAACAGAGGAGAGAGTCATAAGGAGAACCATAATAGCGATGAAGCATCTAAGGTAGAGAACCAAAAGGGAGGCACCGGCTCTACAATGTCACGCAATGATGTCGTTAAATATCAAATAAAGGCTTTAGTGTCGAAGCTCGATAGCTTGAAGGAGTTTAAGAAAAGCGACCGTGAGCAGCTCAAAAACTTCAAGAAAAGATATGTGGAGCAGGAAATCCGCCCAAATATGAAAATATTGAGAGACAACTTAGATGCGGGTAAATGGCAAGAGCTTGACGATATAGAGAAGATGCTTGATGACAGCAAGACTTCGGGAGCATCAAAGGTTGGGGAGACAACAGGCGAAAGCAATAAACATATCGATAGCATTAAAGACAGGCTAAATAAACTACAAGAATAATGGGCTTAGTGGAATTAGATGACGACAGGATGATTGTTGAGGCACTATTGCAGCGCAATGCGCAAGTGACTCAGCATTATTTGTATATCAAATGCTACCCATTGTTTAAATCGATTTATGACAATTATTATACCGATAGCCAGTCGTGTGTGGAGTTTATTAATGAAATCTATCTGCATCTGTTGACACCCTATGGAGAGACCGGACAATGCAAGCTCGAGTCATTTAAATTCAATAGCACATTGACGACATGGCTGAAGATGGTTGCCATTTATTATTGCTACGGGCGCTTCAGGAGAAAGCAAAATGTTGCGTTTGTTGAACAAAAAATTGAAGAAGACGATTTTCAAAGTGATAGATTTGACAAGTTTGCTGCATCTATATACGAAGAGAAGTCTCCTATGATAAATGAAGATGTCAATGTTCTTCTCGATATGATGCCTAACAAGCGTTATAGTATGATCATAAGATTGAGATATATCGATGGATTGACCAACGAAGAGACCGCCGAAGCACTCCAGATGAACATGGATAACTTCTACAACAAGCATAGGAGAGCAAAAATACAGTTTATGGAAATATTAAAAAAAGAAGGTTGTTATGGGAGCATTTTTTGACTATCCTCTGTCTGAAGAGCAAATGGCTGCTTATCTTGACGGAATGTTGAATGCAGAGCAGAGCAATATGGTTGAAGAACTTATAGCTTCTGACCCCGACATGAGCGGGATACAAGATGCTATTGATACCGTAGATGCTTCGTTCATTGCATTTGATACCAGCGAAGAGCTGCCGTTGGAATGTCTGGCCGACGACTTTGTACTGCCCGAGATTTTAATGGCCGACGACTTCGCTCATCACCATGACGATGACGCGGTGCCCGATTCCAATGTGGTTGCCGATGATGACAATGATGATTACCAGGATAATTACAATGACCATGATCACGACAGTGTTTTAGGGTATCACGATGTAGATGTTGCCGATGACATGGGTGGCAGTGTGGATTACGATGATTCCTATGATGAGGCATCGTTTTGATGCTGCCGCACAATTTATTCTAGGTGAATAATCTTTATGCTTAGTGTCCCTTTAAAATAGCTGGCGTGGCCAGCTATTTTTATTATGTGGGATAGATTCGCTAAAATGATACTTAGAAAAATAATTTGTATAAAGATTGTGAATTGCTTGCCATTATTAGAGAAAATATTTCTACCTTTGCGACGTGGAAGCAAGGGTAGTTTGTCGTATGGCTTCTATCATTGTCTTGCACAAATAATTAACTACTTAATTTTCATTCTTTTTTAAAACAAATCATTTATGAAAAAAGTTTTATCTCTTTTGATGATGGCCATGCTCGCTGTCGGAGCATGGGCTGCTGAGGAGTCAATTGAATTGACCGCCGATGCTCAGGGTTATGCTAATGGCGACCTTGTGACAACTGTTCAAGGTGATGTCGTTACATTGACCTTTGATAAGGGCAGTAGCTCTACAGCACCAGCTTATTATTCTACTGGTGATGCCGTTCGTCTGTATAATGGTGGCACTATGACTATTACTGCTAGTGGCAACACTATTACCAAAGTTGTCTTTGTTTACGAACTCAATGGCACAGCTACTGTTTCTGTGACACCAGGCACATACGACGCTAGTACTAAAACTTGGACTGGCTCGTCAACAGAGGTTGTGATGACAGCAGGAACTGCTAAGCATGTGAGAATTTCTAAGGTTACAGTGACTTATGAAGATGGCGAGACTCCAGTTGTTACCGTTGCTGCTCCCACTTTCAGCCCTGCTGCTGGTGAGGTTGAGGCTGGTACCGCAGTTACTATCAGCGCTCCTGATGCTGAGATGATTGTTTACACCACCGATGGCACTGCTCCTTCTTATGCCAACAACAATGGTGAAATCTACACTGAGCCAATCGTTGTTAATGAGGCAATGACAATCAAGGCTATTGCTGTTGATGCCGACGAGAACGAAAGTGCTGTCGCAACTGCTGCTTACACCATTAAGCCCGAAACCGTTTCGGTTGCTACTGTGGCTGAGTTCAATGCTCTCGCCGACAACACCGAATGCACATTTGCTGGCGATCTCGTTGTTTCAGCTCAGACTGGTCAATACCTCTATGCACAAGATGCTACAGGTGGTATTTTGATTTATGGCACTGCAGGTCAAACCTACAGCAGGCTCGATATTATCCCCGCTGGCTGGACTTGCCAGAAAACTACGTTCAAGGGTGCTCCTGAGGCTCAAAACATGGCAGGAATGCAGGCAGCCACCACTCAAGCCGACCTCGCTGCTGAGGAGATGACTCCTGCTCAGGTGACCCTTGAGAACGCATTCAAGTATGCCGTCATCCGTGGCGCTACAATCAGTGGCACTACCCTTACCGTAGGCGGGGAAAGTACGACCATTTATAACCGCTTTGGCGTTTCTGCTCCAACCGACAACAACACCTACGATGTGATAGGCGTTACCGGTTACTACAACAATCCTCAGTTCATGCCTCTTGAGTATGTTGCTAATGCTGTAGAGGTTGCTACTCCAGTAATCAGCGGTGAGACTCCATTTATTGGTTCTACCACTGTGACTATCACTTGTGAGGAAGAGGGCGTTTCTATCCACTACACTCTTGACGGTACCGATCCTTCAATTAACTCTCCCGAATATACTGCTCCATTCGAACTCACCGAGACCACTACCGTTAAGGCTATCGCCTTCAACGAGGCAGAGGACTGCTCAGTAATCGTTTCTAAGGAGTTTGTGAAGACTATTACAGTTGCTACCGTTGCTGAATTCCTCGCTCTTGATGACAACACCGAGTTTGTATTCACTGGCGACCTCGTTGTTAGTGGTCAAGCAAGTTCGCGTCTCTATGCTCAGGATGAGACTGGTGGCGTTCTTATCTATGGAAATGCAGGTCAGACTTATACATTTGGTCAGGTTATTCCTGCTGGATTTGGTGCTAAAAAGGCTAACTATAATGGTACCATTGAGATGACTAACATGACTGGTATGCAGGCCGCTACCGAGACCGCTGAGCTCGTTGCTGCTGAGATTGCTATTGCCGACTATGCTACTCATGAGAACGTATATGCCGTTGTTAAGGGTGTTACCGTTGATGGCAACACGCTTGTGATTGGTGAGGAGACACTTGCTATTTACAACCGCTTTGGTGTTACCTTCCCAACCGACGACAAGACTTATGACGTATATGGTGTAACTACTATTTACAATAACGCTCCACAATTATTGCCACTCGAGTTTGTAGAGGTTGCACAAGTTGTTGAGAACACTATCACCTTCGTGGCAGAGCAGGAAGGCGGCACAATCGCTGTGGCTCTTGAGGATGGAACAGCAGTAGAGAGCGGTGTCACCAAGGTTGCCGCTGGTGCCAAGGTTACTGTTACCGCTACTCCAGCTGAGGGTTACAAGCTCTCTGACCTCGTGGTTAAGTGTGGTGACGAGGTAATCGAGTTTGACGCTGAAGAAACCACTGGTCGTGCTGCTGAGTCACACACCTTTACCATGCCCGAGGGTGAAGTTTCTATCGAAGCAACATTTGAGGAAGAGACACCAACAGGCATCGAGAACCTCAGCATGGAGAACGTGAAGAGCGTACGCTACTACAATGTAGCTGGCGTTGAGAGCGCTACTCCATTCCAGGGTGTGAACATCGTGGTTCGTGAGATGAACGACGGCTCTAAGAGCGTTACCAAGATGGTAAAATAAGAGATAAATCTTTCATAAACTGAAAATGCCTGGCGCACAATTGCGCCAGGCATTTTTTTGACTTTGTTTTTTTTGTATTTGGTGTGCCGTGTTTTTGCCCACATAGTGTATAATTTTGTGTCGTAAATAGTAATCAACAAATTATACAGCTATGAAAAATATGGAAAACATCAACTCTTGCACATTTGGTGGCAACACGCCAGCCTTCGTGCGCCAACTTGTGAATGTTACAAGCAATGTGTGTGGCATTATGTTCTTTGTGACATTCTTGGGCTATATTGCCTTTCACTGCTTTTGACCGATTGGGCTGAAAAATCAAGGAGCAAGTACCGAACTTGAAGTACTTGCTCCTTGTGATTTTAGAGGCTTGCGCCTACATTATTTTGTCATGCTGCGCTTGCCTTTGCCTTTTTTGTTTTTCTTGTTGCTTTTAGTGCCCTTATCGCTTGTGCCCTTGTCGCTGTCTTTGGCTTGTTGGAGACCCATCTTGATGTTCTTGATGAGTGCCTCACTGGAGTAGGTAGCACCGGTAGCGACATCGGCTTTGAGGTTGATGCCCTCGTCCACCGTCTTGCCAATGAATTGCTTGAACACCTTCTCCTTCGCACGATTGAAATAGGAGGGAGTCTCCTTGTTGTCGAGGGCGGTAATGCTAGTGATTTTGCCGTTAGTGATTGTGATGTTCACCGGTGTGGGGCCGTTATATCCCACCACTTTCTTGGCAATCTCGCCGGTGTAAATGACTTGTGGACTGCCCGATTTGCCTTTTGCTAGAGCACTGGGCGCATAAGCAAGTGTGGCAACCAGTGCCACAGCTAAAAAAGCTGATTTGATTTTTATCATAATAGTGTGTGTTTTGTTTTTTCTGTCAATTAGACTGCAAACTTAGCGAAAATATTAACCATGTGAGTGCAAAAAAAGAGGATTTTAACAATTTTAGAGAAAAAAAAGGTGGAAAAATCCATTTTTTACTTTTTTTATCGCAGAGATTGCATTACCTTTGTTTTTTGATTTGAGGAATAGGCACGCAAAGCGGTGCCGGTGAAATGAAGTTAGACTAATGACAATGGACGAAGATATACAAGCGTGCATCGAGGTGTTGAACCGTGGCGGAGTGATATTGTATCCCACCGACACGATATGGGGCATAGGCTGCGATGCCACCAATGCCGCCGCCGTGAAAAAGGTGTATGACCTCAAGCGGCGCGACGATAGAAAGGCGCTGATTGTGTTGCTCGACAACGTGGAACATCTCGACCACTATGTGGTGAGTGTGCCCGAGATGGCACGCGAGCTGCTCGACGTGGCGGTGAAGCCTTTGACGATAATCTATGACGGAGCCTATAACGTGGCTCCTAATCTGCTTGGCGAGAACGACTCGCTGGGAATACGCATCCCTCACGAGGAGTTCTCACAGCGGCTGTGCTCTGAGTTTGGCAAGCCTCTGGTCTCGACCTCTGCCAATGTGAGTGGCGAGGAGAGTGCCAAGACCTTTGCCGACATTGGTGAGGAGATAAAGCAAGGAGTAGATTATGTGGTGAACTACCGTCAGGACGATACCAAGCCCCGCTCGGCATCCAATATCATCATGCTCCACAGCGACGGAACGTTTAAGATCATTAGATAAGTGTTAAGTGATAAGTTTTAAGTATTAAGTGTTAAGTTTTAAGTGATAAGCGTAAAGTAAATCTAGATAATCTAGAAAAACTGATAAATGAAAACAATAAAATGACTAGCGAGCAACGACAACGGCTTAGATATGTGCTTGGCGACTTTGTGTCGTCGAATGTGGCGTGGTTCCTTTTCAACCTGATGCGTTACAAGTTGGGGTTTGTGAAGGGGCAGTTGTCGCTTAACTCATTCTTGTTTTCCTATAATGTGATAATGGGGCAGGTGTTATTCCCGCTGCTCATGATGTTCGTCTACTATCTTTCGGGCTATTACAATGTGCCTTACCGCAAGTCGCGCTTGCAGGAGTTCATTATCACACTGCTGAGTGCCGTGTGCAACAGCTTCTTGATTATTCTTATTGCGCTCATCAACGATATGGTTCAGAGGCGCACAGAGAACTATGAGGTGATATTCCTTCTCGTGGGCACGTTGTTCTTCGTGGTGTATTTTGTGAGGTTGCTGATTACCAATGCCGTCACGCGCCGCATCAGGAGCGGCCAGTTGCAGTTCCGAGCCTTGATAGTGGGCAGTGGCGCCTCGGGATTCTCGTTCTATCAGCGGTTGAAAAAGAACATCAACACCTTTGGCTACGACGTGGTGGGCTTTGTGGAACTTCCTGGAGAAAATAGGGTGAAGGATATAGTGCTGCCAATCTATGCCTTTGATGACATTGTGCAGGTGTGCAAGGACCATCAGGTGAGCGAGGTGATAGTGGTTCCCACCAAGCAGAACATGGAGCAGATGCTGGCGATTATCGACCGCCTCTACACCTTGAATGTGCCCATCAAGATGACACCCGACAAGAAGAACGTGTTCATGTCGCGCGCAAGGTTCAGCAACCTTTATGGCGAACCGCTGGTGGATGTTGGCGGCAGCACCATGAGCGAGGGCGGCAAGAATATCAAGCGTGTGATGGACATCGTGGTGTCGGCGATAATGATGGTGCTGCTGCTGCCGGTGTATCTTACCGTGTCGATACTCATTAAGCTCGACTCAAAAGGTCCTATTATCTTCTCGCAAGAGCGAGTGGGTTATCACAACAAGACGTTCAAAATCTACAAGTTCCGATCTATGGTCGCCGATGCCGAGAAAGACAACACGCCGCAGCTGTCGAGTACCGACGACCCACGCATCACGCGCCTAGGGCATGTATTGCGAAAGTTCCGCATCGACGAGCTGCCGCAGTTCTGGAACGTACTCAAGGGCGATATGTCGCTTGTGGGTCCGCGACCCGAGCGCCAGTTCTACATCGACCAGATAGTGGCTCGCAAGCCCTCCTATCTGCTTGTGCATCAGGTGCGTCCAGGCATCACGTCAATGGGTCAGGTGAAATTCGGCTACGCCCGCAATGTCGATGAGATGCTTGAGCGCCTCGACTACGACCTTCTCTATATCGAGAATATGTCGCTCTTGAACGATGTCAAGATTCTCGCTTACACCTTAAAAATTGTTGTTACTGGCAAGGGAGTGTGATGAATAGCTATGGCAAGGTAAATAAGACTACCGACGAACCTGTGGAGCATGGCGTGACACGCTGGCTCGCTGCAATGCGCCATTGGCGTGAGAACCACATCAAGGAGAAAACCTTTGTGGTGATGCTCGCACTGGTGGTTGGCGCCGTCTCGGGTCTTGCCGCTGTGCTGCTCAAGTTCCTCATTGCCTTCATTGCTGGCGTGCTCACCAAGCATGTGCGTATTGCTGGTGGCAACTACGAGTATCTGGTGTTCCCGGTGGTGGGCATTCTGCTCGCGGGGATGTATGTGCGCTATGTCATCAAGGATGATATCTATCATGGAGTGACGCGCGTGCTCTATGCCATAGCCCAGCGCAAGAGCCGGTTGAAGACTCACAACATGTATGCCTCACTGGTGTCGTCGTCGGTGACCATAGGCTTCGGCGGCTCGGTGGGTGCCGAGGGTCCTATCGTGTTCACTGGTGCTGCCATAGGTTCCAATCTGGGGCAGTTTTTCAGGCTTTCGCCACAAACCCTCATGCTCCTTGTGGGGTGCGGTGCTGCCGCGGGTATCGCCGGCATCTTCAAGGCCCCCATCGCCGGCGTGCTGTTTACCATCGAGGTGCTGCTCATCGACCTCAACTCACGGTCGGTGGTGCCTCTGATTATCGCCTCGGTGACTGGTGCCACTGTGGCTTACGCTTTCACTGGCTATAACGTGGAGTTCTTCTTCTCTCAGAGCGAGCCGTTCTTCACCTCGCGCATCCCGTTTGTGATTTTGCTGGGTGTGTTCTGCGGCTTTGTGTCGTTCTATTTCAACAAGACGATAGAGATGATGGAGAATATGTTTGCACGCATCACCAATCACTGGGTGCGTTTCGCTATAGGTGCGGTGGTTCTCAGCTCCCTCATCTTCCTCTTCCCCGCTCTCTATGGCGAGGGCTATGGGGCTATCAACAGCCTGCTCAACGGCGATGTGAAGCCGCTCTTCGACAACAGCATCTTCTATGACTACCACAGCAACGTGTGGTGGGCAGTTGGACTGGTGGGCTGTTTGTGCTTCACCAAGGTGTTTGCCACCAGCGCCACTAACGGCGGTGGCGGAGTGGGTGGAACGTTTGCTCCCTCGCTCTTTGTGGGATGTATGGCGGGCTTTTTCTTCTCCTATCTGCTCAACAGCCTGGGCGTGGTGGATCAGAGCTTGCCCCTGTCAATCAAGAACTTTGCTTTGCTTGGTATGGCAGCTGTGATGGCGGGCGTGATGCATGCTCCGCTCATGGCAATCTTCCTCACCGCCGAGATGACTGGTGGCTATCAGCTGTTCTTGCCGTTGCTTATCGTCTCAGTTGTGTCCTATCTCACTTCGCGCATCCTGTTGCCCTACGGCATCTATTCCCGCCGTCTGGCGAAGCGTGGCGAGCTGCTCACGCACCACAAGGACAAGTCGGTACTCACACTGCTTAAAATTGATAGCGTGATAGAGAGTGATTTCATCCCAGTGCATCCCAAGATGAGTCTCAAGGAGATGGTTGACGTGATAGCGCAGAGCTCTCGCAACCTGTTCCCGGTTACTGATGAGGGTGGTCGTCTGCTTGGCGTGGTGCTTCTCGACGACATCCGCAACATCATGTTCCGCCCCGACCTTTATAGGAGAATTTACGTGGAGCGGTTCATGTCATCGCCCCCGGCGGTAATCGAGGTGGGCACACCTATGGAGCAGGTGATGAAAACTTTTGACGAGACCAAGGCGTGGAACCTCCCAGTGGTGGAGAACGGGAAATATGTGGGCTTCGTCTCCAAATCAAAGATTTTCAACTCCTACCGCGAGCTGCTAAAGCATTACAGCTACGATTAGTTTAATGCACAATGCATAATGCACAATTTGGAAATGCTAGAGACTCTAGTAAGTCTAGAATTTCTAGAAAAATATATAAGGTGGGTTCTATAAATTAAGAAAAAGTAATAATATGTGTTGGCTGTATTTTGTTTTCTGTCGGCATATTTTTACTTAAACTCTTGAAATGTAGCCCGCTACTATTCTTCAACTTTAAGAAAAAATATACTCGACATAAAATCAAAATCCATCTCAATTAATTTATAGAACCCACCATAAAAATGATATCTAAAGACGACCTTAGAATAGTATTTTTCGGCACTCCCGATTTCGCGGTTGAGAGCCTGCGGCGCCTGGTGGAGGGCGGTTATAACATAGTGGGCGTGGTGACGATGCCCGACAAGATTGCTGGTCGCGGGCACCGCCTGATGCAGAGCACCGTGAAGCAGTATGCCGTGGAGAAGGGACTGCATCTCATGCAGCCCGTGCGCCTTAAGGACGAGGCATTTGTCGAGGAGTTGCGGTCGCTCAACGCTCAGCTGCACATCGTCATCGCGTTCCGTATGCTCCCCGAAGTGGTGTGGGCTATGCCGCCGCTGGGCACCTTTAACCTGCACGCGTCGCTACTGCCCAAGTACCGTGGCGCGGCGCCTATCAACTGGGCGGTGATGAACGGCGACACCGTAACCGGCGTTACAACTTTCTTTCTCAAACACGAAATAGACACCGGCGACGTGATTCAGCAGCAGTCCATCGAGATAGGGCGCACCGACAATGTGGAGACCGTCCACGACCGCCTGATGATGCTCGGTGCCGACATGGTAATAGACACCGTGGACGCCATTATTGCTGGCACGGTAAAGCCCATTCCTCAAGACCAGATGCTCACCGCCGGCGAGCAGCCCACTCCGGCACCAAAAATTTTCACCGAGACGTGCCGCATAGACTGGACTCGTCCAGCCGAGCAACTCTATAACCACATTCGCGGACTCTCGCCATATCCCACCGCTTGGAGCGAACTTGTTGATGACGAGGGTAACACCCATCATGTTAAGATATTCACGACCAGTGAGCCAATAGCAAATGATGTGGCTGTAGGGACAAGGCGTGCCTTGTCCGTTGTGCCAGGCACTATCACCGCCGACGGTAAGCACCTCGTGGTGGCTTGCGGCGATGGCTCGCTCGAAATCCTCTCGTTGCAGCTCTCGGGCAAGCGCCGCATGCCAGCAGCCGACTTCATGCGAGGCTTTAACCTTGACGGCTGCCGCTTCGTATAACCCTCATGTGACTTTTCAACTCAAGTTTATAAAGTTGCTGATTGACTTAGCCGCAGTTATATAAAACAACTGTCACAACATCTTAACAACTTAAACAACAAAATAATATTGTTGTGTTTGTTATTAGTTTGTTGTTTTTGTTGTTTGATATAACGTCAGAACGGTGGCAAAAGGGTAGGCTTTAACAAAAAAATTAAGCGCAGCAATCCCCTGATGCAATTTTTTTTCAAAAAAAGAAAAGAATTTTCGGTTTTTATCGCTGTTATTGGGAAATTTATGTCTATCTTTGTAGATTGCATAGCAAGTGAGGCTTGTTGTGCAGGTGATTTTTGTTAAATAAATTAATTGTCGAAGGGTCTTGATATAAGGGCTAAACGACTTATAATAAAACGATTATAGTTATGTTGAAAAAATTCTTCTTGGTAGTTTGTGGGTCATTTGTCGGCAGTTTCTTGGCATTGTTTTTTTTCACAATTACCTCAATTCTCATGAGTTTTGTGATTTTTGGCTTAATGTCTTCAAAGATGGGTGTGAAGGTGGAGGATAACTCTATTCTCTACATCAGGCTCGAAGGAGAGTTGCAAGAGCGTCCATCGGAGATGAACCAGTTCATGGCAATGTTGACCGACGAGCAGCCGAGTCAAGACCTTAGCACACTCATCAAGAGTTTGGAGCTTGCCAAGGATAATGATAAGATAAAAGGCGTGTATCTCGACTGCCGCGGCATGGCGTCGGGTATGTCATCGCTCTATGAGCTGCGCAATGCCATCATTGATTTCAAAAAGAGCAAGAAATTTGTGTATGCCTTTGGCGACGAGGGTATTATGCAGAGTGACTATTATCTCGCCTCGGTTGCCGACAGCATCTTCCTCAACCCCGAAGGGGCGGTTGACATCCATGGACTTGGTGCCGCCACGCCCTACATGAAGAACCTTCTCGACAAGGTGGGAGTGGAGATGCAAGTGGTGAGAGTGGGCACCTTCAAGAGTGCCGTTGAGCCTTACATGCTCAGCGAGATGAGCGAAGCCAATCGCTTGCAGCAAGAGCACTACCTCGGTAGCCTGTGGGGGGTGATCTCAAAAGACATCGCCACTTCGCGCAAAATCGACATGGCTGCGTTTAATGGTCTCACCGACAGTGTGATGCTGACCATGAGCACTCAGGAACTGATGCAAAACAAGATAGTTGACCACCTGTGCTACCGCACCGAGATGGAAGACAAGCTTCGCAAGAAGACCGATGTGGAGATGAAAGACGATCTCAAACTTGTCACACCCGCTCAGCTCGTGCTCACCGACAACAAGAAGAAAGATGACGATAAGCAGATTGCCGTGATTTACGCCACAGGAGAGATTGACGGTTCCACAAGTTCGGTACCCGGAATGGGAGAGGAAGGCATCAACAGCGAGTCGATGGCGGCTACGATAAGGGACTTGCAATATGACGAAAATGTCAAGGGATTGGTGCTGCGTGTCAACTCCCCTGGCGGCAGTGCCTTTGGCAGCGAAGTGATATGGAAAGCTATCGAGGACTTCAAGAAGAGCGGCAAACCGGTGGCGGTGTCGATGAGCGACTATGCGGCATCGGGTGGTTATTATATCTCGTCGGGGGCACAGCGCATCTTCGCCGAGCCCACGACAATCACTGGCAGTATAGGCATCTTTGGAGTTATTCCTAATGCCAGCAATCTCATCAACAACACGCTGGGCGTGAAAATGGAGGAGGTGACTACCAACAAGAACGCTATCGCTGGAACGCTCTACAAGCCGCTCAGCGAGCAGCAGTATGCTGCCTTGCAGCGCATGGTGGAGAGAGGATATGACCTCTTCACTCGCCGCTGCGCAGCGGGTCGTCATGTGTCGCAAGACTCCATTAAGTCGATTGCCGAGGGACGCGTGTGGGATGCCGTCACAGCCAAGAATATAGGTCTTGTTGACGAGTTCGGAGGCCTGCAGTCGGCGATTAGCTGGGTGGCAAAGAAGGCTGGCGTGGGCGATGACTATTCTATCGTCAACCTGCCCAACGAGGATATTAACTTTATGTCTATGTTTGGACAGATGAGTCGCACTAAGGCCGAGGAAGACATGCAACGCCGCATGGGCATGTTCTACACCTACTACGAGAAGCTGCAGGCTATCCTCGGGCGTGAACAGGTGCTTTGTCTCATGGAACCAGTGGAGATTGACTTTTAAACTCGTTGATTGCTTGACAATCAATTAATTACCCCCTATACTCTCCCCTCTATACAACTTTACTACTTGTAAATAAATGGATTTTGACAACATAAAACGAATCAGCCGCAAAGTGCTTCTCGGCACAGAGAAAGTACTTCTCACACCCCTCTCATGGGGATATGGCGCTGGTGTGTGGATGAGAAATTTTGCTTTTGACAAGGGTATTCTCAAGCAAGAGTCGTTTGATGTCCCGGTAGTGTCGGTTGGCAATGTCACTGTGGGAGGCACAGGAAAAACGCCACATGTGGAATATATTGTCTCAAGGATGGGGCGGCGCTTTAACATCGCTGTCTTGAGCCGTGGCTACAAGCGTCGCACAAAAGGCTTCGTGATGGCTAGCGACAACCTCACCCCCGGAGATTTGGGTGATGAGCCTTACCAGATTTACCACAAATTCCGGGGACTTATCGATGTGGCGGTGTGCGAGAACCGCCGCAAGGGCATTGAGATGTTATTGAAAATCAACCCCGATATCGACCTCATCATTCTTGACGACGCATTCCAGCACCGTTATGTGAAACCCAAGGTCAATGTGGTGATGATTGACTACAACAGACCTCCGTTTGAAGACAAACTCATGCCGCTAGGACAGCTGCGAGAGCCGGCACACCGTGTCCTCAAGTGTGATATGGTGGTAGTGACCAAGTGTCCCGACGATGTGAAACCCGTGGACTTGCGCATGTTTAAGGAGCATTTGGAATTGTTCAAGTATCAGCAACTCTATTTCTCCAAGATACGCTATGGTGCCCCTGAGCCAGTGTTTCCCATTGGCAACCCCGAGCTCACCTCGCTCAACTGGCTCGACAAGGACGACCTGCTGCTGGGCATCGCCGGCATCGCCAATCCCCGTCCGTTCACCAAGTATCTGAAGCAGTTTGGCACTCGTCTCAAGGTGATACACTACGATGACCACCACACCTACACCCGCAGCGACTTCCGCTACATCTTCAAGGTGCTTAAGGAGCTTGAGGGGCGTCGCAAGTACATCATCACCACCGAGAAAGATGCGGTGCGCATACTCAACAGTCCTTATTACCCTCCCACCTGTCGCGACCAGATATTCTTCATTCCTATCCAGGCCGACTTCCTCAATTATGAGGATCGCGACTTCATCTATGAGCTGCAAACTCTCATCTCGGCAAATGACGATTAGTATATTTACCTTAACATAGATTGATTATGACAAAAGAAATTAACTGGCTGGAAAAAATCCAGGAGACCGCAACTTTCATCCGTGAGAAAGTGGGCGGCGAGATGCCCAAGGTGGCTATCATTCTAGGCTCCGGGCTGGGAAACCTTGCCGACAAAATCGACATTAAAGCTGCAATACCTTACGGCGAGATACCTAACTTTCCCGTTTCTACCGTTGAGGGTCACAAAGGGCAGCTCATCTTCGGAATGCTCGGCAAAAAATATGTGATGGCGATGCAGGGACGCTTCCACTACTATGAGGGATACTCGATGAAGGAGGCCACCTTCCCCATCCGTGTGATGAAGGCGATAGGCGTTAAGGTGCTGTGCGTGAGCAACGCCGCGGGCGGCATGAACCCCGACTTCCGTGTGGGCGACGTGATGCTCATCACCGACCACATCAACCTCTTCCCCGACCATCCTTTGCGCGGCAAGAACTACAACGAGCTGGGTCCCCGCTTCCCGGCTATGAACGA